>NZ_JAQMYQ010000034.1:0-61233 GCF_028369275.1 Mitsuaria sp. RG | reverse complement strand
CAGGGGCCGGATGAACGGAGCGGAACGGTTTTGCCTACTTTTCCCTAGAGAAAAGTAGGTCGCCGTAAAGGCGAAAAGGTGACTAAATGTCGACATCACCTACGAATGCGCATAAAAAAACCAAAACAATCACCAGAGAACCAGAGAACCAGAGAACCAGAGAACCAGAGAACCAGAGAACCAGAGAACCAGAACCCTACCCCAAAGCCCTCTCCACAGCCCCCCCCACCAAACGCTCCATCAACCCAACCCCCTCCGCCTCACCCAGCCCCTTCCCCCGCAACATCCCAGGCAACTGGTTCAACAGCGTCGCCAGCACATGCCCGGTAGCCGCCAGGACCTCGGCCCCCAGCCGCGCCTGTGGCGCAATCAACCGCAGGAGCCCGGTTTCATAGCGCTCCCGCAAGCCCGCCAGACGCGCCTGCTGCTCCCCGGTCAGGCAGCAAAAATCCCGCTCGGCCAGACGAAACTGCAACGGTCGCTCCGCATGCAACTGCCAGTGCGCGGCAATCAGGCAAGCCAGCACTGGCCGGCCCTGGGCCCGCGCCCGACGGCCCAGGTCCAGGGTGGCCTGCAACTCCTCGTACAACTCCTCGATCAAGTCATACAACAGGTCCTGCTTGCTGGGGAAATGGTGGTACAGCGAGCCCGCGGTCAAGCCCACGTGCGCCGCCAGCTCACGCATGCTGACCTGGCCGAAGCCTTTTTCGGCGAACAGGGCCATGGCCCGGTCACGCCGCTCCTCGAAGTTGGCGCAGCGCAGCGCCGCGTTGACCGGGGGCATCACGCGGCTCCTCTAGTAGGTGAAGAAGCCGCGGCCGCTCTTGCGCCCGAGGTAACCGGCGGCAACCATCTCCTTGAGCAGTGGGGCGGGGCGGTACTTGCTGTCGTTGAAGCCTTCGTGGAAGGCCTCCATGATCGCCAGCAAGGTGTCCAGGCCCACCAGGTCGGCCAGGGCCAGCGGGCCGATCGGCTGGTTGCAGCCCAGGCGCATGCCGGTGTCGATGTCCTCGGCGCTGGCCAGGCCTTCCTGGAACACGAAGATCGCCTCGTTGATCATCGGCACCAGGATCCGGTTGACCACGAAGCCCGGGCGGTTGCCGGCAGTGATCGGGGTCTTGCCGAGCTTCTCGGTGACCAGCAGCGCCTGGGCGTAGGTCGCATCGCTGGTCTGCAGGCCCCGGATGATCTCGACCAGCGCCATCATCGGCACCGGGTTGAAGAAGTGCACGCCGATGAAACGCTGCGGCTGCTCGATGCTGGCCGCCAGTTGGGTGACCGACAGCGACGAGGTGTTGGTGGCGATCAGGCACTCGGCACCGACATTGGCGGCCACCTGCTGCAGGATGCGCTGCTTGAGGGCGAGGTTCTCGGTGGCCGCCTCGATCACCAGCTGCGCGTCCGCCAACTGGGCGTAGTCGGTGCTGGTGCGGATGCGCGCCTTGGCTGCGCTGGCCTTGTCGGCGTCGATGGTGCCCTTGCCGACCTGGCGCTCCAGGTTCTTGCCCAGGGTCGCCACGCCGCGCTCCAGCGCGGCGTCGGAGACGTCCACCAGCAGGACCTGGTAGCCGGCCAGCGCGCACACCTGGGCGATGCCGTTGCCCATGGTGCCGGCGCCGATCACGGCGATGCGTTCGATGTTCATGTTGCTGACTCCTTTCAGACGCGTTCGAAGACGACGGCGATGCCTTGGCCGCCGCCGATGCACATGGTGGCCAGGGCGTAGCGGCCCTGGACGCGGTGCAGTTCATGGATGGCCTTGGTGGCGATGATCGCGCCGGTGGCGCCGACCGGGTGGCCGAGGGAAATGCCCGAACCGTTGGGGTTGACCTTCTCCGGGTCGAAGCCCAGGGCGCGGGCAACGGCGCAGGCCTGGGAGGCGAAGGCTTCGTTGGATTCGATCACGTCCAGGTCGGCGACCTTCAGGCCGGCCTTCTCCAGCACCTTCTGCGTGGCCGGGATCGGGCCCAGGCCCATCAGTGCCGGCTCCACGCCGGCGTGGGCGTAGGCGACGATCCGCGCCAGTGGCTTGAGGCCCTGGCGGCGCACGGCGTCACCGGTGGCCAGGACCAGGCCGGCGGCGCCGTCGTTGATGCTGCTGGCGTTGCCGGCGGTGACGGTGCCGTCCTTCTTGAATACCGCCTTCATGGCCGCCAGCTGTTCGGCGCTGGCGTCGCCGCGCACGTTCTCGTCCACGGCGAATTGCACGGGGCCTTTGCGGGTCTTGATCTCGATCGGCACGATCTGGCCGTCGAAGCGGCCCTCGGCAATGGCGCGGGCGGCACGGCGCTGGCTGGTCAGGGCGACCTCGTCCTGCATCTCGCGGCTGATGCCGTGGGCCGCCGCGACGTTCTCGGCGGTGATGCCCATGTGGAAGTGCTCGAACGGGTCCTGGAGGATGCCGACCATGTAGTCGATGCCCTGCAGGTCGCCCATGCGCGCGCCCCAGCGGGCCTGTGGCAGCAGGTAGGGGCCGCGGCTCATGGATTCGGCGCCGGCGGCCAGGGCGATGTCGCTGTCGCCCAGCAGCAGGCCCTGGGTGGCTGAAACGATGGCCTGCAGACCCGAGCCGCACAGGCGGTTGACGCTGAAGGCCGGGGTTTCCTTGGGGATGCCTGCGTTCATGGCCGCGACCCGCCCCAGATAGGCGTCGCGTGGCTCGGTGGGGATCACATTGCCCATCACCACATGGCCGATCTGCTCGGCGGCGATGCCCGAACGCTCGATGGCGGCGCGGGTCACCTGGGTGGCGAGGTCGGCCAGCGGCAGGTCCTTGAGCGAACCGCCGAAGCTGCCGATGGCCGAACGTACCGCGCTGACGACAAAGATTTCTGTGCTGCTCATGGGGGCTCCGTTTGCGAAGGCGTGGCGGGGTGGAGGTGGCTCTGCGAGAATGGCGGCCGCACCCTCCCGGGGTGGATCGAGTCTAGGCAAAGGCCTTCAGGTGGCCTATGCCGGATCTGTTCAATCAACCTGGTATTTTTTGCCACTCAGCATAGACAGCGGACTTCTGCCATGCGCGATAGCGATACGGTCGCGGTGTATTTCCTCAATGCCATGCTCCACGCCCTGCGTGAGCGGCCACAGGCACGCGACGCCCATCTGCGGGCGGTGGGCATTGATCCGCAGGTGCTGGCCGAGCCCCTGGCGCGGGTGCCGGCCAAGGCTTTCGCGCAACTGTGGCTCGCGCTGATCGACGAGCTGCACGACGAGTTCTTCCATCTCGACAGCCACGGCATGCCCTTGGGCAGCTTCGCCCTGATCTGCCGCGGGCTGATCCAGGAACCCACCCTGGGCAAGGCACTGCGCCAGTGCCTGGGCAGTTTCGCCCTGTTCCTGCGCGACCTGAACGGCAGTGTCACGGTGCGCGGCGCGCGCACGGTGATCAGCGTGCAGTCGAACATCGCCGATCCGCAGACCCGGGTCTATGCCGAGGAAACCTACCTGGTGCTGGTGATCGGCTTGTTGTGCTGGCTGGCGGGAAGGCGCATCGCCATCGACCGCACCGAACTGGCCCTGGCGCGGCCGGCGCAGGAGGACGACGCGTTGCTGTGGGGGCCGGACTTGCGCCTGGGCAGCGGGCGTACCGAGGTGGAGTTCGACAGCGCCTGGCTGCGCCTGCCGGTGGTGCAGGACCTGGCGGCGCTGAAGGGTTTCCTGCGCAGCGCGCCGCAGGGGCTGGTGATTCGCTTTCGCAACCAGAACGGCCTGGCGGCCGAGGTCTACCGCCACCTGCGCGCCCGCCACTACGGGCAGTGGCCGACCCTCAACGTCATGGCCGAGCGGCAGGGGCTTGGCGCCAGCAGCTTCCGCCGCCGGCTGGAGCGGGAAGGGCGCTCGTACCAGCAGATCAAGGACGAGGTGCGTCGAGCAATGGCTTTCGAGCTGCTGCGCGAAGGGTGCCTGAGCATTGCCGAGATCGCCGAGCATACCGGGTTCCAGGAGCCCAGCGCGTTTCACCGAGCGTTCAAGAAATGGACCGGGCAGAGTCCGGGCAGTTACCGGGCCAAGGGGAAACATGATTCGTGGTGTACTACGTAGTACGTAATATTCGGGGCGGGTGTCGGGCGATAAACTTGCAGCGCCCATCAGATCGAGCGCAGACAGCACAAGACAGTTGCTCCCACATTTGTTGCAACGTGCCGAACCTGTCAGGCTATGGTTGCCCGCCTTGGTGCATGTCTTGAGACAGGTGGGGCGACAGCGCTGTCCACGCTGAGACCGCGTCGGACCCACAAGGCGGACTAGGTAATGGCACAGGATTGACTGGCCCGAAACAGATGTGGGAGCAACTGTCTTGCTCAATTTTTAGAATCTGGCGCGATCCCTGTGGGAGCGGGTTTACCCGCGAAGCAGGCGACGCGGTACCTGGCACCGGCTATGCCGGTGTTCGCGGCTGAAGCCGCTCCCACAGCGACCGCGCGGCCCTCAAGCCACGCGCTACGCCTGTGGGAGCAACTGTCTTGCTCAATTTTTAGAATCTGGCGCGATCCATGTGGGAGCGGGTTTACCCGCGAAGCAGGCGACGCGGTACCTGGCACCGGCTATGCCGGTGTTCGCGGCTGAAGCCGCTCCCACAGCGACCGCGCAGCCCTCAAGCCACGCGCCACGCCTGTGGGAGCAACTGTCTTGCTCAATTTTTAGAATCTGGCGCGATCCCTGTGTGGGCCTTGCGTCGCGATGCGCCGCGCTCGATATCATAGGCGCTGAATTTCTCTCGGCGAACACCCCAGTGCCCAAACCAGCCACTGGCGCAGCATCGCCGGGGTATAGAGGTTGCCGGTGCGGAACGAAAACACGCCGTACTGTTGCGCCTTGCGCGCCTGCCCGGTCATCGCCGTGCGCCAGAAGGCGCGGGGCGGCACTCATTGGTAGGGGTTCATGGGTTATCCGTGCAGCTCGAGGCTGTAGATGAGGTCGTCGTGCCAGCGGCCACCGAGCCGGTAGGCCTCGGGCACACGGCGGGCGAGGGTGAAGCCGCACTTCTCCAGGACCCGGCAGGAGGCCGTGTTGCCGTCGGTGACGGTGGCCTCCAGCGAGGTGAGACCGGTGGCGCTGGCGAAATCCACGATCACCCGCAGCGATTCACTGCCCAGGCCCTGGCCGTGCCACTCGGGCAGCAGCAGATAGCCGCATTCGGCATGCCCTGGGCGCAGCACGCGCAGGCCGGTGACTCCGACGTCCCGGCCGCTGGCCTTGTCGGTCATCACCAGGCACAACCAGTGTTCGGCGCCGGGTGACCAGTCCGGCAGGCGATGCTCGAACCCCCGGCGCACTTCGCTTTCCGGCAGCTCGTCGAACACATGGCGCATGGTCTCGGGCTCGCGGTGGAGCCTGAGGAACAGCGGCCAGTCGGCTTCGGCCAGGGGGCGCAGGTACAACCGATCGGTGTGCAGCTCCAGCATCCGGTGCTCCTTGCGGGATTGGGAGGGCTGGAGGATTTGTACGCCGGGTTGCCTTGAGGTTCAAGCCTTTGTCCGCTGTTTGCGCGATGTGCTGAACAAGCGTCACGGTCCGATGCGCCACGGGCTTGCGGCTCTACTAATCTCAAAGGGCTATTCAAATAACCTTGCGTCCCACCGGAGGTTGACCATGAGAGGCTTGAGCCGCGCACTGGATGATTTTCAGAATGACATCGTCGGTGGCGATTACCTGCACGCCATCAACTGCATGAACGAACTGCTGACCGAGTACCGCCAGGGGCTGTCCGACACGCTCTGGCGGGAAAGTGTGGTCGATCAGTGTCGTCAGCACCCGATATTCCAGTTGCTCAAGCAAGATCCCTATACATCACGCGCCTTCGACAAACCCAGAGGTTATCCGGGGGATGCGGTGATGCTGGACTACGCCTACTACCAACAGCCGCCATCGGATGCCAGCGAGCTGGGCAAGCGGATCTTCAACGTCGTGACCTCTAGCCCGAATGCGCTCAGTGTGCGTTGGCGGCGCGAGCATATCGCCTGGTTGATCGAGCAAATGGCAGGCCAACGGGAAACGTTGGCGCTGATGAGTGTGGCTTGCGGACATTGCCGGGAGCTGGAGCTGCTTACGCCATCGACCCGCGCGCGCATCACCCGTTTCGTTGCCTTTGACAATGATGCCGAGACGCTGGCTCAGGCTAGGCAAGTCTCTCCCGAGATCACGACTTGGCAGTGCAATGTCAAGAGCTTGCCTGAAAACGGTGAGCACAACGGCTTCGACTTCATCTACAGCATTGGTATCTACGACTATCTCAGCCACGCCCAGGCAGCGAAGCTCACCACCTGGCTGATGGCCAGACTCAATCCGGGGGGGCGAATGCTGATTGCGAACTTCACTGCGGACAACTGGGGGCGGGGCTACATGGAAGCGTTCATGGACTGGAACCTGGTGCTTCGATCACGCGAGCAGATGAGAGGGTTCATACCCCAAGGCGCGTCAACGCACACCTGCCTGTACTTCGATCCCTACCGGAATGTCATCTATCTATTGCTCAGCCGACCCGCCAGCTAGGCCGTCAGGCACCTGACCGGACTCCGTGATTAAACGATCAGCTCCGTGTCCATCCTTTGGTGCGCTGGGGTAAAATCTGCACTTCACCCCGGCGCCAACACCCGTCAGACAAAGGACTGTATGCCCGCCATCCCGCTACTGCGTCGTCTTTTCGCAGGTTTCGTCCTCGCAGTGCTCGCCGGCTGCCAGCCCGAGCCTGCACCGCCCCTCGACCAGCAACTCTACATCTGGCAACGCCAGTGGCGGCCGGCCCACGAACAGGCCCTGGCCGATAGCCGCGCCGACTTCTCGACCCTGCGTGTGCTGGCCTTGCAAGCCCAGCCCAAGGCAGGCTGGAGCAGGGCGCTGGTCAACCTGCCTCAGCTCAAGGCCGATGGCCGCCCGGTGATCGCCGTGGTGCGGCTGGACGGTCAGTTGCCCGCGCTCGACCTGCAGCTGGCCGGCACCCAGATCGCCCAATTGCTGGCCGACTGGCAGGCCGCCGGCTTGGCCCCAAGCGGGCTCGAGATCGACCATGACAGCGGCAGCGCCCGCCTGCCGGGCTATACCGAGTTCCTCCTGAAACTGCGCGAGCAACTGCCGCCGGGCCTGAAACTGAGCATCACCGCGCTGCCCGCCTGGCTCGACAGCCCGCACCTGCCGGCGTTGTTGCAGGCGGTGGACAGCAGCGTGTTGCAGGTACACGCGGTGAGCGATCCCCGTCGAGGCCTGTTCGATCCGCTGCAGGCGAAGAGCTGGGCCGAACGCTGGAGTCGTGTCGGTGACAGGCCGTTCTACCTGGCCTTGCCCGCCTATGGTGTCGCGCTGCTGCCGGATACCGGCGGTGCGCCGGTGGTGGAAAGTGAAACCCCATTGAACCGGCCCGGCGAGCGCCGCGAGCTGCTGGCCGATCCGCAGCAACTGGCGGACCTGGGCAGGCAACTGCGGGACAAGCCGCCCGCGCACCTGGTCGGGCTGATCTGGTTCCGCCTGCCATTGCCCGGCGACCGCCGGGCCTGGAGCCTGACCACCCTGAAGGCGGTGGCGCGCGGCGACACGCTCGCCAGCCAGTGGCGGGTCGAACTGTCCGGGCAGGGCGGGCTCTTCGACATCAGCCTGGTCAATGTCGGCAATCTCGACTTGGCGGTGCCCGCGCGCGTGGAACTGAACGTCGAATCCTGCGACGCCGCGGATGGGCTCAACGGCTACCGGCTGCAGCAATCCCCCCAACACCTCGTCTTCAACCGCCAGTCCAGCGTGCGTGTGGCCGCTGGCGGCCGGCGCGTCCTCGGTTGGGCGCGCTGCCATGGAATCGATCAAGGAGCATGGAATGTCTACCCCTGACTGGACCCGACGCTTGCTGTGCCTGTCCCTGAGCGTGCCGGTCGGCACGGCGCTGGCCTGTGGCCCGGACTTCCCGATGCGCCTGCTGGATGACCGGGCACAGACCCTGGCCGAGCTGCCGGAAGGCAATTTCGGCTTCGAGGTGAATCGCCTCGGCGAGCAGCTGGCAGGCCTCAAGCCCACCACCGAGATGACCCTGACCCCTTACTGGGACAGTGACGACAACGACCGACCTTACCGTGAGCAGCGCAGCCGGATCGAGGCCGATGAGTTGCCGGAATCGCTGCGCGAGAAGGTCGCGCAGTTGCGGGCCCTGCAGGATCCACGACAGGTGCTGGAGCAGGGGGCCGAATTGCCGGATGAACTGCGCCTGTACATTGCCGGCGCAGTGGCCTTCGACACCGAGGATAACGCCCTGGCGGCGGACTATTTCGCCAAGGTGCTGGCCCTGCCGGCCGAGCAACGCAAGCTGCGCAGCACCTGGGCGGCCTACTCGCTGGGGCGGGCGCTGATGGCCCGCAGCTTCGAGGCCAGCGATGATCCGCAACAGACGCCGCAGGCCCTGCAAGCCCAGGCGCGCGAGGCCTTCCACCAGGCCCGCGCGCTCAGCGCCGAAGGCTTCAGCGACCCGCTGGAGCTGGGGGTGGCCAGCCTTGGTGAGGAGGCCCGCCTGGCCAAGCTCGCCGGCGACTGGAACAGCGCGATTCAGTTGTATGCCAGCCAGAGCCGCCTGGGCTCGGGCAGCGGCTACAGCTCGCTCAGGCAGCTTGCCGACGAACTGGTGAGCCTGCCGGATGAACAGCTGAAGACACTGCTGGCGCAACCAATGCCGCGCAAGCTGCTCACCGCCTACCTGCTCAGCCATGTCGGCTGGGACTACGACGGTCAGCCGCCAACCCAGGCCCGGCGCCTGCCCGCGTTGCTGCAGGCCAGTGTCGGCGGCAAGTTGGAAGACGCCGACCGCCTGGCTGCGTTGACCTACCAGCAAGGCAACTATGCCGCGACCAGAAGCTATCTGCAGCAGGCAGGCGACACCGGACTTGCCTGGTGGCTGCGCGCCAAGCTGGCCTTGCGCGACGGCGACAAGACCCAGGCTGCGGCTGCCTATGCCAAGGCCGCCGCCGCGTTCCCCCGCGAAGAGTCATGGGGTTCGCGACAGACACCCGATTGGGACTACGAAAGTGTGAAGCCCGGCTGCCGCGTCGAAGGCGAAGGCGCGATCCTGGCGTTGGAGCGCGGCGACTACCTGCAGGCCTTCGACCTGCTGTACCGCAGCCAGGAGATCTACTGGCAGGACACGGCCAGCGTGGCCGACCGCGTGCTGACCCTGGATGAGCTCAAAGGCTACGTCGATGCCCATGTGCCGGCGCCGCCAGCACCCAAGGTGGAAGAGGGCGGCTATGTGCCGCGCCCGGTAGCGACACAGTTGCGCGAGCTGCTGGGGCGACGCTTGCTGCGCGAAGGACGCTACGACGAAGCACCCGGCTACTTCGCCACGCCGCAGTTGCAGGCCGACGCCAAGGCCTACGGCCAGCACCGCCAGGATGCCGTCTCACGCTGGACACCTACCGGCCGGGCTGAAGCACTGTACGCCGCAGCGACTTTGGCGCGCAGCGCGGGCATGGAGATCCTCGGTTATGAAATGGCGCCCGACTACGCCTGGCTGGGCGGCAGCTACAGCCTGGGCAGCGCCGAAGTGCAGCCAGGGCCGTTCCTGGCCGCGGGCGAAGTGCAGCGCCAACTGGCGACCGAGGCCAAGCCCGATCAGCGCTACCACTACCGCTATGTCGCCGCCGACCTGGCCAACCAGGCCGCTGACCAACTGCCACGCAGCAGCCAGGCCTTTGCCGCGGTGCTGTGCACGGCGGCCGGATGGGTGCCCGGCAGCGAACAGGAAAGCGCGTTGTACAGACGCTATGTCCAGCAGGGGCCGTTCGTGCAGTGGGCGGAAGATTTCGGCAAGCAGTGCGAAGAGCCCCGGTTCGATCAGGCTAACAAGCGCTACCTGACCGAGAAGCTCGATAGCGTGCGCACGGCGTTGCGGCCGTACAAGGCGCAGGTGCTGCCGGTGGGGTTGGTGGTGCTGGCGGGGGTTGCCTGGGCGTGGATGCGGCGGCGCAAGGCTAGGGGTTGATATGAGGGGCGGCGCTGGATTCTCGAGGTGTAGGACGAGAGAGTTGCAGCGCCTATCAGATCGAGCGCCGCCCGCGCGGCGCATCGCGGGACAAGTCGCATCGGCGCACCGCCGCTCCCACATTTGTTTCGGGCCAATTATGCCTGTGAAAGTACCGGCGCCTGCCTTGGTGCATGCCTTGAGTCATGTGGAGCAGCGTTAGCGACCACGCCAAAACCGCGTCGTACCAACAAGGCGGACCAGGTAATGGCACAGGATTGACTGGCCCGAAACAAATGTGGGAGCGGCGGTGCGCCGATGCGACTTGTCCCGCGATGCGCCGCGCGGGCGGCGCTCGGTCTCAAGGGCGCGACAAGACTACCGCCAGGCACCTGTCCGCCACAACGCGGTCAAAAGACAGCCATGAGCCGCCCCACGGGCTTCAGTTCTGCGCGGTCTTCTGACCAGCCTCCAGCTTCACCGTCTCCTCCAGGGTGAAACGCCCCAGCGGGTTCTGCAGGAAGTTCTGGATATTGCTGCGCGAGATGTTGATGTACGGGCTGTAATACAGGTCGATCCAGTGCACGTCCTGCTTGGCCAGCTTCTGCAGGTCCTGGTACATCTGCTTGCGCTTGACCGGGTCGGTTTCCACCCGGGCCGCGGCCACCAGGTCCTTGACCTTGTCGTTGTGGTAGCGGGTCATGTAGTTCATGTTGGTGTCGTGGCCCAGCACGAAGGTGGTCTTCTGGTCCGGGTCGAGCACGTCATTGGTCCAGTACATCACCGACAGGTCATAGTCACCGTCGACCAGCATCTGCCAGCTCTGGGTCGGGTCGACCTTCTGCAGGTTGGCGGTGATGCCGACATCGGCCAGCTGCTTTTGCACCAGCACGGCGATCTGCTCGTCGGCCTCGTTGCCGGCGTTGACCACGTAGTTGACCTTCAGCCCCTCGGCACCGGCTTTTTTCAGCAGCTCGCGGGCCTTGGCCGGGTCGAACGGGCGCTGCGGGTTGTCGGCGTTGTGGTAGAGCGCACCCTTGGGAATGTACGAGTAGGCCATTTCGCCGTGACCGAAGGTCACCGTGTCCACCAGCGCCTTCTTGTCGATCGCCAGGTCGATGGCCTCGCGCACTTCCTGTTTGCCCAGCAGGCCCTTGGAGTGGTTGATCAGCAGGTGGTCTTCACGGGTCGAGGGGTCGATATGGATGGTGATCTTCTTGTCCTTCTGCAACTCGTCCACCTGGGTGAACGGCACAAAGATCGCCGAGTCCAGTTCGCCGGCCTGGACCTTCATCATGCGCGTGCGGTCATCCGGGATGGAGATCCACTCCACGCCATCCAGGCTGACCTTGTCGGCCTGCCAGAACTCCGGGTTCTTCTCCAGGATCACCCGGTCGCCCCGTAGCCATTCCTTGAGTTTGAAGGCCCCGGACACCACCGGGTTCTGTGCGTATTCCTCCTCGCCGAGCTTGTCCATGGCCTTTTTCGACAGGATCGAGATGTTGGCGGTGGCGAGCTGGGCCAGGAACGGCACCGACTTGCTGTGCAGGGTCACCACCAGGGTATGCGGGTCGGCGGCCTTGGCGGTGTCGATGATCTTGTACGAGTCGGCCCAGAGCGAACCCGGGTTGTCGCGGATGCGCAGCAGGGAGAAGGCGGCGTCCTCGGCGGTGATCGGCGAGCCGTCGGAGAACTTGGCCTCGCGCATCTTGAAGGTGTAGGTCAGGCCGTCGTCGGAAACCTTCCAGCTTTCGGCCAGGCCCGGCACCAGCCGGGTGCCGCTGTTGTCGACGCGGATCAGCACGTCATAGACGTTGGCGAACACCCAGCTGTCGCGGTTCTGCGCGCTCTTGATCGGGTCGAAGGTGGTGCTTTCCTCACGGCAGCCGATGGTCAGCACGCCGGCGGCCTGGGCCATGCCGCTGGCCAGGGTGCTGGCAGCCAGTATGGCGGCGGTGAGAAGTTTCAATGCGGCGGGTTTCATGCTCAAGCTCCGTTTGATGGTCATGGTGGTGATGTCAGCAGGGCAGTTGCGAGTGAACGCAGGCGTGGCGCCGGGCGCCCTGGATATGCTCGGGTGGCGCGGTTTCGCCGCAGCCGGGCAGCGCATGCCGGCAGCGCGGATGGAAGGCGCAGCCGGATGGCAGGTTCAGTGGGCTCGGCGGCTCGCCGGCCAGCGGGTCCTGGGGCAGGCGTCGGGCCGGGTCGATGTCGGCGATGGACTGGATCAGCGCGGCGGTGTAGGGGTGGCGCGGGGCGGTAAAGACCTCATGCACCGGGCCTTCCTCGACGATCTGCCCCAGGTACATCACCGCCACCCGGTCGCACAGGCGGCGCACCACGCCCAGGTCATGGGTGATGAACAGCAGCGCCAGGCCCATGCGCTCGCGCAGCTCCAGCAGCAGGTTGATGATCTGCCCCTGGATCGACACGTCCAGCGCGGCGACACATTCATCGGCGACGATCAGCCTGGGCTCGACGGCCAGGGCCCGGGCGATGCCGACCCGCTGGCACTGGCCACCGCTCAGCGAACCGGGTCGGCGTTCGGCCAGCTCGGCGCGCAGGCCGACCAGCTCGAGCAGTTCACCGACCCGGGCCGGAATCTGCGTGGCGGGCACCTTGCGCTGCACTTGCAGCACTTCGGCGAGGATCTGGCCGATGCGCTGGCGCGGGTTGAGCGCGCTGTACGGGTCCTGGAAGATCATCGCGGTCTCGCGGCGCAGGCGGGCGATATCCGCCGGGCTGCCCTGGTTCATGTCGGTGCCGTCGAACAGCACCTGGCCGCCGCAGCTCGGGGTGAGCTGGAGGATGGCCCGGGCCAGGGTGCTCTTGCCGCAGCCCGATTCGCCCACCAGGCCGAGGGTTTCGCCGGCGGCGAGATTCAGCGAGGCGCCGTTGACCGCGCTGACCTTGCGCGGACGCAGGTTGAACAGGCCGCTGCCGGCGGCGGGAAATTGAACCTGCAGGTCCTTGACCTGCAACAACGTGGTCATGACAGGCCTCCGGCCAGCAGCGGGGTATGGCAGGCCAGGCGGTGGCCGGGGCTTGCCTCCAGCAGTTCGGGCAATTGTTGCCGGCAGAGCGGCATGGCCTGGGGGCAACGTGATTCGAAGCGGCAGCCCGCCGGCAGGTCATCGAGCAGCGGTGGCTGCCCGGCGATGGTGGTCATGCGCACTGCCTCGGGTTGCGCCGCCGGATGACAGGCCAGCAGCCCGGCGCTGTACGGATGTCGAGGCTGGGCCAGCATTTCGTGCTTGGCGCCGTGTTCGCAGAGGCGCCCGGCGTACATCACGGCGATGCTGTCGCAGGTCTGCGCCACCACGCCCAGGTCGTGGCTGATCAGGATCATCGACAGCCCGCGGCGGTCGCGCAGCTCCAGCAGCAGGCGCAGGATCTGCGCCTGCACGGTGACATCCAGGGCCGTGGTCGGCTCGTCGGCGATCAGCACCTTGGGGTTGCAGCCCAGGGCCACGGCGATCATCGCCCGTTGGCGCATGCCGCCGGAAAACTCATGGGGATAGTTGTCGACCCGGGACTTCGGGTCGGGGATACCGACCTGGCGCAGCACCTCGATTGCTTCGGCCCGGGCCTCGCGACGCGAAACGCCCTGGTGCAGGCGGATGCCCTCGGCGATCTGCTCGCCGATGCGCATCAGCGGGTCCAGGTGGCTGCTGGGGTTCTGGAAGATCATCCCCAGCTCGCGCCCACGCAGGCGGCGCATGCCGGCTTCGTCCAGCTGCAGCAGGTCGTGGCCCGCCAGGCGCACGGCCTGGCCCTCGACCCGCAGGTTCGGCGCCGGCAGCAGGCGCATCAGGCCCCGGCAGGCCAGGGTCTTGCCCGAGCCGCTTTCGCCCACCAGGCCGAGGATCTCGCCTTCGCCAAGGTCGAAGGACAGCCGGTCGACCAGGGTGATATCCCGTTGGCCGGCACGGGCGATGACGCTCAGTCCGCGGACCTGGAGCAGGGGCGTGGTCATGAGCGGTCTCCCAGGCGTTCGGCGACGCCGTCGGCCAGCAGGCTGAAGCCCATGGCCAGGGTCACCACCGCCAGGCCTGGGAAGGTGCAGATCCACCAGGCGCTGGTGATGAAGCTCTGCCCCTCGGCGACCATGGTGCCCCATTCCGGGGTCGGCGGTTGCACACCGAGGCCCAGGTAGCTGACGGCGGCGCCGTTGAGCAGCACCAGCACGGCGTCCGACATGCAGAACACCACCGAGCCGAACAGCGCGTTGGGCAGCAGGTGGCCGAACAGCGTGCGTCGGTGGCTGAAGCCCAGGCTCCTGGCGGCCAGGGCGAAGTCGCTGTGCTTGAGCACGAGGATCTGCGAGCGGATCAGCCGCGCATAGGACACCCAGCCGACCAGCGCCATGGCGATGTAGAAACTGCCCAGGCCCGGACCGAGTATGGCCATGATCGCCAGCATCAGCACCAGGAACGGAAAGGCCAGGACAATGTCGATCAGGCGCATGCAGGCGTTGTCCAGCCAACCGCCGACGTAACCGGACACCGCGCCGATGCAGGTGCCGAGCAGGAACGGGAAGATCACCCCGATCAGGGCCATCTGCAGGTCGACCCGGGCGCCCCAGATCACCCGCGAGAGCACGTCGCGGCCGAAGTTGTCGGTGCCGAAGGGATGCGCCAGGCTTGGCGCGGCCAGGCGCAGGTCGCCGTTCTGCAGCAGCGGATCGAATGGCGCGACCCACGGCGCGCACAGCGCCAGCAGGCACCAGCCGAGGACGATGGCCAGGCCGCAGTACAGGGTCAGGCGACCATCGCCGAGGTTCCAGGCCAGGCGTGCGCGCAGGGCGAGGGTGGCGCTCATTGGATCTTCACCCGCGGATCGAGGACGGTGGTCGCCACGTCGGCGAGGAAGTTCACCGCCACCGTGGCGCAGGCCAGCACCATGGCAACGCCCTGGACCACCATGTAGTCACGGGTGAAGATGCCGCGCACCAGCAATTGGCCGACGCCCGGCAGGGAGAACAGGCTCTCGATCACCACCGTGCCGCTGATCAGCCAGCCGATGTTGACCGCCAGCAGGTTGATGGTCGGCACCATGGAGTTGGGCAGGACATGCCGGCGCAGGATCGCCCCTTCGCCCAGGCCCCGGGCACGGGCGGCGGTGACATGGTCGGCCTGCATCTCCAGCAGGATGCTGGCGCGCAGGTTGCGCACCAGCACCGCCGACAGCGCCAGGGCGATGGTCAGGCAGGGCAGCACCAGGTGGTGCAGCTTGTCGGTCCAGGTACGGCCATAGCCGGACACCGGGAACAGCCCCCAGTGCACGCTGAACAGCAGGATCAGCATCAGCCCCAGCCAGAAGGCCGGCAAGCCGAGGCCGGCGGTGGTGAACAGGCGGATCAGGTTGTCGGCCCAGCCGCCCTTGTGGCGGGCGGCGAGGATGGCCAGCGGCACGGCGATCAGCAGCGCCAGGGCGACGCTGCCCAACACCAGCATCAGGGTCGGCTCGATGCGGCTGGCGATCAGCGGCAGGGCGTCGACCTTGTACAGCAGCGACTTGCCCAGGTCACCATTGAGCAGGTTCTTCAGGAAGTACAGGTATTGCACCCAGATCGGCTCGTCGAGGCCGAACTGGGCGCGGATTTTCTGGATCGCGTCCGGTGTGCTGCGCGCGCCCAGCAGTACCCGCGCCGGATCGCCCGGGATCGAGCGCACCAGCACGAAGGTGATGATGCTGATGCCCAGCAGCACCGGCAGCAGTTGCAACGGACGGATGAGGACGAACCGGTAGCGGGCCAGGCTCATCGATCAGCCCCGGTTACGTTGCAGGAAATCCAGCAACACCGGGAAATAGGCCTGGGGCTCTTCGTAGAACGGCATATGGCTGCTGTTGGGGAACACGTGCAGCTCGGCGCGCTCATGCAGCGCCAGCTTCATGCGCATGGCGCAGGCCGGGGTCAGTTCGTCGTGCTGGCCGGTGGTGATCAGCACCGGCATGCGGAACGAGCCCATTTGCTCGAGGCGGTTCCAGTCCTTGAGGTTGCCGATATAAAGGAACTCGTTGGGGCCCTGCATGGTGGCGTAGGGGCCCATGTTCCAGTCGCCCAGCGAGCGCTGGATCGGCGCCGGCCATTCATCGAGCCGGCAGACATGGCGGTAGTTGAGCAGGGTGATGGCGGCCTGGTACTGCGGGTGGTCGAGGGTGCCCATGGCCTCGTGGCGCTGCATCATCGCCACTGTTTCGCTGCCCAGGGCGCCGCGCAGGCGCTCCAGCTCGGTGATCAGGTGCGGAATGTCGCCGACGGTGTTCTCGAGAATCAGACTTTTCAGCGACTGCGGGTGATGAATGGCGTACTCGATCGCCAGCCAGCCGCCCCAGGAGTGCCCGAGCATGTGCACACGGCCCAGGTCCAGGGCCTGGCGCACCTGCTCGACCTCGGCCACGTAGCGGGTGATGTTCCACAGGCTGTCGTCATCCGGGCGGTCGGAGGCGCCGGTGCCCAGCTGGTCGAAGGCGACCACGCGGATACCCTTGTCCTTGAGCCAGGCATGGGCGTCGCGCAGGTAGTCGCAGGGCAGCCCCGGCCCGCCATTGAGGCACAGCAGCACCTCGTCCCCTTCACCAAAGCTGTACACCACGAGATTGTGGCCATCGACCGATACGTTGAACTGCTGGTCAGGTTGCATCTCACGCCACATCGCTACTCTCCTGTTGGCCATGGCTTGCAGCTATAACTAGCGCAGGAGTTTTCGTCGCCTACAAGCTAGTGTTTCCTATAGGTTTCGTATGGCAGTCCCGCGCCAAGCCGTGGCATTCTACGTGCCGGACTTCGAGATGGAAATCCAAAAGGAATCACAGGGAGTGTCAGGTATGCAGGCCAAGATGGCTGAACTCAATGCGCGTCTGGCGTCGGACGATAGCCTCGACGAGCAGATGGACAGCGTCGCCGAACTGGCGGCGGAACTGGGCTTCGATGCCCTGGTGTACGACTACAGCCCGGTGCCGCTGGATCATGTCGGCGAGCTGATCACCCCGAGTGTGGTCCGGCTGCGCCAGACCCCGAAGGACTGGCAGGACCTGTGGTGCTCCGAGGGCTTCTACCAGATCGACCCGGTGCAGCAGGTGGCGGTGTCCTCCATCGCGCCCTTCGTCTGGTCGTACCTGCCCAAGGGCGAGACCGTCCTGCAGCGCCACATCGACCAGCGCCACGCCCCGGTGGTCGGTTACCTGCACGACGCGCAGCTGACCTGCGGCGTGACCGTGCCCATCCACCTGCCACGGGGCGGGTTGGCGACCCTGACCGGCCTGCGCCCCCAGGCCAGCCAACGCGACCTGGACGACGCCCGGGAGCACCTGGGCGATTTCAGCCTGATCGCCCATGCCTTGCAGGAGGCGGCCTATCCCTTGCTGGCCAAGGCCTCCGCCACCCGCGTCATCCGCCTGACCCGCCGCGAGGTCGAATGCCTGCGCTGGGCCGCCGAAGGCCTGACGGCAGGGGAGATTGCCGAGAAGCTCAACCGCTCGCTGGCGACGATTTCCCTGCACCTGACCTCGGCCATGCACAAACTGGGGGCGAAAAACCGCGTCCAGGCGGTCGCCCGGGCGGTGCACTACCGCCTGCTGGACCAATGAAGCAACAAAAAAGGTCGAAAACCTAGAGAACTCTCTAGTTATGCCGCGCCGCGCGTAGGGTTATTGTGTGCTCCATGATTCGCACGGAGCCGGATGACATGGAACTCACCCAATCGCGTGAAGGTTTTGCCCCCTTCGGCAACTACAAGACCTGGTACCGCGTTACCGGTGACCTGGACTGTGGCCGCACCCCGCTGGTCATCCTGCATGGTGGCCCGGGTTGCACCTACGATTATGTTGACGCCTACAAGGATGTCGCCGCCGGTGGCTACCCGGTCATTCACTACGATCAGCTGGGCAACGGCCGCTCGACCCACCTGCCGCAGATGCCGGCATCGTTCTGGACGGTCAAGCTGTTCCTCGAGGAGCTCGACAACCTGCTGGAACACCTGGGCATCAGCGAGCGCTACGCGCTGCTGGGCCAATCCTGGGGCGGCATGCTCGCCAGCGAGCACGCGGTGCGCCAGCCACGGGGCCTGCGCTGCCTGGTGATCGCCAACTCGCCGGCCGACATGCGCACCTGGGTACGCGAGGCCAACCGCCTGCGTGAAGAGCTGCCCAAGGAGGTCCAGGACACCCTGTTGCGCCACGAGGCCGTGGGCGACTACACCGCAGCCGACTATATCGCCGCCACCCGGGTGTTCTACGACCGCCACGTGTGCCGGCTCAAGCCCTGGCCGGAAGAAGTGGCGCGCACCTTCGCCCAGGTGGATGCCGACCCGACCGTGTACCACGCCATGACCGGACCGAACGAGTTCCATATCATCGGCAGCACCAAGGACTGGACCATCGTCGACCGCCTGCCGCAGATCAATGTGCCGAGCCTGTTGATTTCCGGGCGTTATGACGAGGCCACGCCGCTGGTGGTCAAGCCGTACCTGGACCTGATCCCCGGGATCCGCTGGGCGCTGTTCGAGAACTCCAGCCATATGCCCCATGTAGAGGAGCGGGTGGCGTGCATGGGCACGGTGGTGAAGTTCCTCGACGAGAGTCTGTAGCGCGTAGCATTCGACCGTTTTCCCTTCCTCAGGCCTGTCCGGGCGTTGCCCGGCGGGCCTGAGTTTTTTGCGCGGTGTTGTCAGGTAGGGGCCAAGCCATCCACGCGCAAGGCGTCTGCGCTGAAAGACGCTGTTCAGGGGGCATCAGCTGGAGGGCTTGTCGCTAGCGTCCTGTCCTTGCTGGCCGAGATGCTGCCGGGCGGGTGACGGGGCGTCACCCTTGGCAACCTGCTCGGCCGCCTGCTGGCGTTGCAGCGCAAGTTGGTCGCTGCGTTCCCTGAGGCGGTCGGCGCCGCCTTCGGCAAAGGCCGAGGTGGCCGAGATCGTTGCCAGCAGGGCGAGTGCGCACGCTACGGATTTCATCACTGGAGTCTCCATCGATTGACCTGAAGGTCGGCCGCCTGGCGGCCGGGTTGAGGCAAGGATGGCGTGCGCGGATTTTCCCAGGATTAACAAGCCGTTCAGTTGGCCAGCAGTTGCTCGTGCACCCAGCCCTGGGCCGTAAGGACCATGGATCGGGTTTCCTCCAGCGGCTTGGCGGCGCTGGCGACCGCCTGGCCAAGCCCGGCGATATCGGCCTGGACCGCCGCGTCGTCGGCCCACCCCGGCAGTTCGGTGATCTGGTAGCTGTAGGTCACCTGGGACTGCTGGCGGCCATCGTGTTCGACAGGGGGGCTGAAGCCCTTGATGGTGGTGACCTGTGCCTTGCCGAAGCACAGGCCGCCGGTGCTGGCGCCGTTCGCCTCGCGCCGGGCATCGGCCTTGTAGTGGCGCCGGCCCTCGTCGGTGAGGTCGTAGGCGTAGTAGATATCGGTCCGCGCCGGCTGCCACAGGCGCTCCGGCACCTCGGTGCGGGCGACTTCCCGTTCGCTGACCACGCCGACCCGGGCCAGGGCGTGCAGGGCCTTGTTGGTGCCTTCCACATCGAAGTCACGGGTGCGCGTGGGGAAGGCGCTGATCACGAAACAGTGCGGGTACTGGGTGTCGAGGTAGGCCTGGGCAGCCTGGCGCAGGTCGGCTTCGCGGGGCTGTTGGCCGTCCGAGCAGCCGACCAGGCTCGCCAGCAGGGCCAGCGGTATGATCTTCCTGTCCATCGTAGGGCTTCCTTGAGTTGCCAATTGCAGGGATGCGCGCCGGCCGGGCCGGCTGGTGCGGGATTAGAACCCGCGGGCCAGAGCCCCTGCAATCGTGGCAAGACGACATATCCTCCAAGCTGTGCGCTGTTTCGCAGCACCCGCGCAGCGCCATGTCCGGCAAAATGCCGCTGCTCATCCATACTCCTCTGATCCGCCCTGGCGCCGTCGGGGCAACCGGCAACGGACAGACCTGCAACGAACACAGAGGAGCCGCCGATGGCCAAGGGCGAAGGCAAGAAACGCAAGGGCGATGCCACGGACAGACTCGGGCGCAAGACCTACGAGGCAGAACTGCGGCGGTTGCACGTCGAGCTGGTCAAACTGCAGCAGTGGGTGGTGGAGAAGGGCCTGAAGGTGTGTATCGTCTTCGAGGGCCGCGACGGCGCCGGCAAGGGCGGCACCATCAAGGCCATCACCGAGCGGGTGAGCCCGCGGGTGTTTCGCGTGGTGGCGCTGCCGGCTCCCACCGAGCGCGAGAAGACCCAGATGTATGCCCAGCGCTACCTGGTCCACCTGCCGGCGGCGGGCGAGGTGGTGATCTTCGATCGCAGTTGGTACAACCGCGCCGGCGTCGAGCGGGTGATGGGCTTCTGCACTGACGAGCAGGCCCACAAGTTCCTCACCGTGGTGCCGATGTTCGAGCGCATGATGGTCGAGTCGGGGATCATCCTCATCAAGTACTGGCTCGAGGTCAGCGCCGAGGAGCAGACCCGCCGCCTGCAGGACCGTATCAGCGATGGGCGCAAGCTGTGGAAGCTGTCGCCGATGGACGTCAAGTCCTACAACCGCTGGGACGACTACACCCGCGCCCGCGACGACATGTTCGCCGCCTCCGACTCTTCCTGGGCACCCTGGTACATGGCGCGCTCGGAGGACAAGCGCAAGGCGCGGCTGAACATCATCAGCCATCTGCTGCAGCAGATCCCCTACAAGGACCTCAGCCACGCGCACAAGGTGTCGTTGCCCAAGCGCGGCAAGATCGGCAAGCACAAGGCGCAGCCGTATCCGTTCAAGGTGGTGGCGGAGCGGTTCTGACGCCTGGATCGACGCAAGCCGTGGCGGCGAGTGCCAGTCTCTGTTCGGTGCACTCGGGCAAGGTGCTCGTTGCGCTCCCCGGACAATCAGCCAGCAAACTGCATTCGCTCGACCAGGTCCCACAACCGCGGGTCGTCATAGTCGTCGACCACCAGCCTTGCCCCGGCTTCCAGCAACCGCTCGGCGGGCTGTGTGGTCGCCAGCCCGACGGTGAAGATGCCGGCATCGACGGCGGCCTTGACGCCTGGCAGCGAGTCCTCGAATGCCAGTGCCTGTCCGGCCTTGGCGTCCAGGCGCTGCAGGCCGGTGAGGTAGGGCAGGGGGTCGGGTTTGGGGCGCGCCAGCTCGTCCGCTATCAGCACATGCTCGAAACGCGTGGCCAGGTCCATGGCGCCGAGCATGTGCTCGGCGTTCAGGCGGGGCGCGTTGGTCACCACGCACATGCCGATGCCATGCCGCGTGGCGTGATCCAGCAGGCGCAACAGGCCGGGCATCGGCGCCAGGGTCGGTGACAGTTCGCGGAACAGCGCTTCCTTGCGTTCGGCCAGGGCCTGGCGGCTGGCGGCATCGGCCTGGGGGAACAGTTCGGCGAACAGCAGGCCGTTGGAGCGACCGCTGACCTGAGTGTTGAACTGCTCCTGGGTCAGCTCGCGGCCGTCATGGTCGAACAGCAGCTGGCGAAAGGCTTGCAGGTGCAAGGTGTCGGTGTCGGTGAGGGTCCCATCGAGGTCGAACAGCAGGGCGGTCAGCATCGGGCATCCTGAGGGTGGAGAAACCATTCAGCATCATAAGGGATCAGGGGTGGGAAATGCACTTGGCTGGGGGCGTTCGAGGTGCTCGGCGGGAGCGCCGCCCGCGCGGCGCATCGCGACGCAAGGCTCACAGGTACTACGCCAACCTGTAGGAGCGGCCTTGAGTCGCGAAAGGGCTGCGAAGCAGCCCCGGGATTTCAGCGTTGTCGCAAAGATCGCCGGGGCCGCTTTGCGGCCCTTTCGCGACACAAGGCCGCTCCTACAGAGATCATGCCGGTTGAAAAATCTCAGCAAGACAGTTGCTCCTACATTTGTTGCAACGTGCCGAACCTGTCAGGCCATGGTTGCCTGCCTTGGTGCATGGCTTGGGAGTGGTGGGCAGCAAAGATGCCAGCCGTTTGTACGTTAGTATGAGCGGCCAGGCATTCCCAGCACGGAGCACATAACGCCATGCCTTTTGTCACTACCAGGAAAGTTCTGTTTGGCGACTGCGATCCTGCGGGGATCGTCTATACGCCGCGCATCTCCTATTTCGTCATCGAGGCGATTCATGAGTTTCTCTCCCACCGCCTTGGCGGCGAAGGTCTGCGCACCTTGTTCGCCATGGGCGTGATGCCGCCGGCGCGGGCCCTGTCCATCGAATTCCTGGCGCCCATGACCTGGGGCGACCTGATCAGCGTGCAGGTCAGCAGTGGTGAGCCTGGTACCACATCATTCAGCTTCGCCGTGGAGGCGCGCGGCGCCGACGGCCAGGTTTGCTTTCGCGCCAGCATGACCCAGGTGTGCGTCTGCCCCGAGAGCATGCAGCCGGTTGCAGTGCCCGAGGCATTGCGCCAGGCGTTGTGCGAGCACATGGACTAGCGGGACACCGCGACGAATAGTTTTCCAATAAAAGAACAAACGTTTCAGCATTAACCGGATATAAAGTCCGAACGTGACCGGTTATTCAGTTGGCGTTTTTCGACCAATTAAGGTGTTGGCCACTGGTTGCTCTTGGGGAAAGCTGTTAGTTTCGCCACCGCTACGAAGCAAACAAGCAGGCCTGCAATGCGCCGCTTGCCGCCAGCCGACGCATCAACGGCTGGCTTGACAGGGAACGATAATAAAAATCCTAGGGAGGGATAACCGGATGAATCTGTACATCCGCCTGTTGCTGGCTGTCCTGCGCGGTTTCTTCAAGCCGCCCATGGCCCTGACCGACACGCTGCACCGCACGCTGCGGGTCTGGCCGAACGATATCGACATCAACAAACACATGAACAATGGTCGTTACATGACCATCGCCGACTTGTTCATGCTGGAACTTTGCCTGCGCGCGAAAATCCTCATTCCGGCCTTCAAGTTGGGCTGGAAGCCGATGCTCGGTGGCAACTTGGTTGTCTACAAGAAGCAACTTTCCATGTTCGAGAAGTATACCGCCGAATTCAGCATCTGCTGCCTCGACGAAAACTGGACCTACTTCCAGTACAGCTTCTTGAACATGGCTGGCGAAGTGGTCGTGACCGGCTACTCCAAAGGCGCCTGGGTCGGTCGCAAGGGCCTGGTCGCCAATGCGGTGATCGCCGAGAAGCTCAAGGTCCAGCCCACCACCGCGCCGATGCCCGAAGCCGTGAAGAAGTGGCTGGAGGCTGAAGCGCACGTCCTCGGCAAGGCCTGAGCCAGGCCGCGCCGCGGCCCTCTAGCCAACCACCTGATACCTGCAACGCCTGTCCATTGCTCCACTGTACCCGGCCTCTGGCCCGGGGCGTGCGCGGCAGGCTTTGCCGTGCCCGGCGTTCGCGCCGCACGTCGATCCATGAATGAGTAGGGAAACACCTCATGTCGAACACCTTGCTGTTGATGCTGGCCTTTTTCGCCGCCTTCCTGCTGGTCGCCGAGCTGTTCAGGCGCTACCGCCTGGTGGGCCTGACCTTCTTCGTCCTGTCGCTGCCGGCGCTGCTGGTGCCCAACGCCAACCTGTTCATGCGCATCAAGACCATCAGTGTGTTGCTGCCCATGTGCTTCCTGGCCTATGCCCGCTACAAGCCAAGGATCGAAGGCTTCATCTACAAGCTCATCTACGTGGTGATCGTGCTGAACATCATCGAAGCCTCGGTGATCGACTGGCAGACCGGAAACATCCTCAACATCGTCGCCGCCGTGGGCCTGATCGTCTGCCTGCCGTACTCGCGCAAGCATTGGGAGATCTCTGGCCGTCACAGTGATTTCGTGGTGCATGTCCCTGCCTACTGGCCCTACCTCTACACCACCTGGAACCTGTGCTTCCTGTACTCGGCACGGATCACCACCTTCGGCTACGCCCTGCCGCTGTTGCTGGCACCGGTGGCCTACGCCTTGCTCCTGCGCCGCTCGGATCTGTACTTCCAGGCCCGTGCCTACACCTTTGGTTTTTACCTGTTCGTGCGCACGCTCGCCGGCGACACACCGTTGATGAACCTGCCGGCCTTCGACCTGACGAACTGGTACAGCCCCGACGCGGCCCTCGCCTGGAGCGTGGCCAACGTGATTTTCACAGGCGCCTGCCTGTACAGCTACGGCGCAAGCCGCAACAAGAACAAAGCGATCGAACAAGGAGTTTGAAGCATGTTGGAAGTCATCCTGCTGGCGTTTTTCATCACCGTCAGTCCCGTGATCATCCTGATGAGCAAGACCCGCGCCGAGCCGTTGAAGCATGTGTACGTGGGCCTTTACTACGTGAAATTCGTGCCGCTGCTGTTGGCGCTGTACGCGATCAACCTCGGCACCAGCTTCCTGGCCTGGAAGTGGGTCCAGTTGAAATGGCTGCTGCCTCGCTACTTCGGCTACCGCCACTACAACCGCGATTCCATCTCGATGGAAAGCACGCCGATCCCGGGCACCGACTACCACATGGGCTACATCCCGAAAAAGCTGCCCGCCGAGCTGGTCTATCGCTGGAGAAAGGACAAGGTCTACCACAACTACATCCAGTCGATCATCAAGGCCAACCGCGACTACTACAAGGTGCCGCTGGGCCAGTTCCCGCAACCGACGGCCATCTCGGACGAGGACCTGCGGGTGTTCCTGATGTCGTCGCAGATCACCCACTACCTGCAGACGGTCGATGGCGTGTCGACCTTCGACATGCGTGACTTCACCCGCGAGATCCGCCTGTCCAGCTCGGTGTTCGACGTGGCCAGCATCGCCATCGCCGAGGATTTTGCCGCCGACAGCATGCGCATCACCCTGCGCGACGGCTTCAGCGTCGGCCCGGGCGAGCCGCACTGGGACCTGGCCAAGGTGTACTTCATGTCCAACACCATGGTGTTCTTCATCCTCGGCGCGCACCTGCACCACCATCTGTTCTTCGCCGAAATGGGCGCGGCGTTCCTGTTCAACCTGGTGCCCAGGGAGTCGAACTTCCACAAGCTGATGGACCCGCATACCGCCTACATCCTGATGCTCAACCACCAGTTCAAGGAGTCGCCGCTGTCGCTGCGCGAAACCACCGGCATCGCCGACAAGTTCCTCTACAGCTGCATCGGCTATTACTCGGCGCAGACCTTCTACAAGGTCGGTTATGAAAACGCCCTGAACATGTACAACAAGCGCGAGACCGAGGACCAGGCGCTGACCCAGAAGTTCGAGATCAGGTTCGCCATCCCGTTCGACCAGTACCTCAATGGCCAGCACGCGCTCAACGCCCAGTACCGCGACTACTACGCGGCGGTGCTGAAGTTCGTCTCGGCCAGCTACGACGACCTGCTGCGCGACGGCTCCGAGCCTTACATCAACAACTGGGTCGCCGAGCTGTGCCGCTACGTCAACCTGCCGTGCCATCCCGGCGACAAGGCCTTCAACATCGAGGTGATCGCCACCTATATCTGGTACGTGTCGTTCGTCCACTCCCTGGAGCACTACCAGTTCCACAAGTACAAGATGAACTACTGCCTGCTGACCCGGGTGCCGTTCTCGGTCGCCAGGCACCTGCCGCAGGACCAGGTGTTCAGCCAGTACGACATCTGGAAGTCCAAGCACATTGTGCACACCTTCGGCAAGAACCACCTCAATGCCGGCGTGTCGGAAAGCTATGCCGACCTGGACTACAAGTTCCGCGACCTGGCGCTGATCGACCGGCAGGAGCAGTTGAAGAAAGAGGTGCTGGGCCTGCTGGACAAACACCAGACCCCGAACGAGGCGATCGCCTTGTCCATTCGCTACTGAAGCAGGGCGGGGAGGGACGGCGACGAAGGGGACTGTTCAGTGTTTTGAAAAAAGAGTACAAATGTACTCCATGGACACTTTATCCCCCAAACGCCGCGCCATCCTCGGGTTCATCCGCGAGCGCATCACCGATCAAGGCCAGCCACCGTCGCTGGCCGACATCGCCGAGCGCTTCGGTTTCGCCTCGCGCAGCGTGGCGCGCAAGCACATCACTGCCCTGAGCCAGGCCGGGTTCATCGACGTCACGCCCAACCAGGCGCGTGGCATCCGCCTGGCCGAGCCCCTGCGCCGGCCCGAGATCCTCGAGATCCCGGTACTTGGCCAGGTCGCCGCCGGTGCGCCGATCGGCCCCGACCTCGATATCCACGAGCAGTTGCTGCTCGACCCCAGCCTGTTCCGGCGCACCCCCGACTACCTGCTCAAGGTGCGCGGCGATTCGATGATCGATGACGGCATCTTCGACGGCGACCTGGTCGGCATCCGCCAGCAGGGCGAGGCCCGTGACGGGCAGATCGTGGTCGCCCGGCTCGACGGCGAGGTGACCATCAAGCGCCTGCAGCGCACCCACGACGGTTATCGCCTGCTGCCGCGCAACCCGGCCTATGCCCCCATCGACGTGAGCCCCGGGCGCGAGTTCTTCATCGAAGGCGTGTTCTGCGGCCTGCTGAGGCGTGACTGATGGGCGCCGTGGTCGAACTCGACCGACTGCTCGACCAGCGCCAGGTATGGCGTGGACGGCAGGCCCAGGCGCGTGCGCAGGGCCTGCAACCCACCGGGCATGCCAGCCTCGACCATCGTCTGCCGGAAGGTGGCTGGCCGGCGGCGGCACTGAGCGAGCTGCTGCTGGCCAGCCCCGGCTGCGGTGAGCTGCAACTGCTCTGGCCGACACTCGCCCGGTTGACCGGGGAGGGGCAGCGGGTGGTGCTGGTGGCGCCGCCGTTCATTCCCTACGCGCCGGCCTGGCAGGCCGCTGGCGTCGACCTGCGCTGGCTGGTGCAGGTTGACGCCGAGGCGGCCGATGCCTTGTGGGCGGCCGAGCAGTGCCTGCGCTCGGGCAGTTGCGCCGCCGTGCTGTGCTGGCCAGGGTACGCCGACGACCGTGCCCTGCGGCGTCTGCAGGTGGCCGCGGAGACCGGCGACGCGCTGGCGTTTGCCTGTCGCCCGCACCAGGCCGCGCTGAACCCATCACCCGCCGCCCTGCGCATCGCCCTCGACCTGCGTCCGGCGCAGTGGCGCGTGCTCAAGTGCCGGGGCGGCCTGGCGCCGGCCACGCCCATCGCCTGCCAGGGACGGGAGTGATGCGCCATGCTCTGGGCCTGCATTTTGTTGCCACAGCTGGCGCTGGACACCGTCCTGCGCGAACGCGACGACCCCGAGGCGCCGCTGGTGCTGCTCGGCGGGCCGCTCCAGCGCCGCGTGCTGCGGGCGGTCAACCCGGCGGCCAGTGAGCTGGGCCTGCGCGCCGGGCAGACGCTGACCGCCGCCCGCGCCCTGGCTGACGGTTTCACCTGCGTCGAGGTCGAGCCGGCGCGCATCGAGCAGTTGCAGCAGTTGCTGGCAGCCTGGGCCTACCGCTTCAGCGCCCAGGTCAGCCTGCACTATCCGCGGGCGTTGCTGCTGGAGGTGGGCTCCAGCCTGCAGCTGTTCGGCCCCTGGCCGCTGTTCGAGGCCCGCCTGCGCGAGGAACTGGCGGCATTGGGGCTGCGCCAGCGCATTGTCGTGGCCAGCAATCCGGTGGCGGCGAGGATGCTCGCCAATGGCCATGACGGCCTGGCGCTGACCTGCCCGCAGGCCACCCGCGCCGCCTTGCTCGAGATGCCCGTCGAGCGTGTCGGCCTGCCCGCCGAAGCGGCCGAGGCCTTCGCCCGCATGGGCCTGCAGCGGCTCGGGCAGGTGCTGGCATTGCCGCGCGATGCCTTGGCCAGGCGTTTCAGTGTCCAGGTGCAGTTGCACCTGGACCAGCTGCTCGGCCTGCGCAACCTGGGGCTGGACTTCTACCAGCCGCCCGATCGTTTCGAGGCGCGGCTGGAGCTGAATTTCGACGTCGAGTCGCATCAGGCGCTGCTGTTCCCCTTGCGCCGCCTTGTCACCGACCTGGCGGCCTTCCTTGCGGGGCGCGACTGCGGCGTGCAGCGTTTCGAGCTGCACCTGGAGCACGCCGAAGGTGCGGACACCGTGCTCAAGGTCGGCCTGCTGGCCGCCGAGCGTGACGCCTCGCTGCTGTTCGAGCTGGCCCGTGGTCGCCTGGAGCCGCTGCGTATCCCGGCGCCGGTACGCAACCTGCGCCTGTTGGCCGCCGACCTGCCGCCATTCGTGCCCCAACGCCAGGCGCTGTTCGACCCGCGGGCTCAGCAGGCCCAGCCCTGGGAGCAGCTGCGCGAACGGCTGCGGGCGCGGCTCGGTGACGAGGCGGTCAGGGGCCTGCGCGCCGAAGCCGACCATCGCCCCGAGTGCGCCTGGCAAGGCGTGGAGCAGGGCGCCCAGGGCCAACGGGTGATGGCCCCTGGTCGTCGTCCCGGTTGGCTGCTGCCCACACCCCAGCTCTTGAGCGAGACCGGCCTGCAACTGCTGGGGCAGGCCGAGCGCATCGAGTCCGGCTGGTGGGACGGTGGCGACGTGCGCCGTGACTACTACCGTATCGAGACCCGCGACGGCCTGCGCGGTTGGGCCTTCCGTGACCTGGCGGCTCCGGGGCCGCTTTGGCTGCAAGGCTGGTTCGCATGAGCAGCCTTGAGTATGCAGAGCTGCACTGCCTGTCGAACTTCAGTTTCCAGCGCGGCGCCTCCAGTGCCGACGAACTGTTCCGCCGTGCCCGCGAGCAGGGCTACCAGGCCCTGGCGATCACCGACGAATGCACGCTGGCGGGGATTGTCCGGGCCTGGCAGGCAGCGAAGCAGCATCAGCTGAAGCTGATCGTCGGCAGCGAGGTGCGGGTGCACCAGGGGCCGAAGCTGGTCCTGCTGGTGGAGGACCTTGTCGGCTACCAGAACCTCTGCGCGCTGATCACCCGCGCCCGTCGGCGTTCGGAGAAGGGCAGCTACCAGTTGCTCGCCGAGGACCTCGAGGCCCACCACCAGGGCCTGCTGGCGCTGTGGGTGGCCGAGCCCGACGATGGCGCCGCGGCCTGGTTGCGGCCGCTGTTCGGCGAGCGCCTGTGGCTGGCGGTGCACCTGCACCGCGGGGCCGACGACACGCAGCGCCTGGCGCAGCTGCGCGCCCTTGGGGCACGACTGGATATCCCGCTGGTGGCCTGCGGCGATGTGCACATGCATGTGCGCGGGCGGCGGGCGCTGCAGGACTGCATGACGGCCATCCGCGAACATTGCGCAGTCGCCGAGGCGGGGCGCTTCCTGTTCGCCAACGGCGAGCGCCACCTGCGCTCGCTCGACCAGCTGCGCGAGCTGTACCCCGCCGACTTGCTCGCGCAGACCACCCAGGTTGCCGGGCGCTGCACCTTCGACCTGTCGCAGCTGAAGTACCAGTACCCGCGGGAGCTGGTGCCCGAAGGGCAGACCCCGGCCAGCTGGTTGCGCGAACTGTGCCGGCGCGGCCTGCCCGAGCGCTGGCCCCACGGGCCGAGCGACAAGGTGCGCACGGTGCTGGAGCGGGAGCTGGCACTGATCGAGGAGCTGGGCTACGAGAGTTACTTCCTGACCGTCCACGACATCGTCGCCTTCGCCCGCCGCCAGCGCATCCTCTGCCAGGGGCGCGGTTCGGCGGCCAACTCGGTGGTGTGTTTCGTCCTCGGCATCACCGAGCTCGACCCCATGGAGCATCGCCTGCTGTTCGAGCGCTTCCTCTCCCGCGAGCGCAACGAGCCGCCGGACATCGACGTGGACTTCGAGCATGACCGCCGTGAAGAGGTGATCCAGTACGTGTTCCGCCGCTATGGCCGACACCGCGCGGCACTCACCGCCGTGGTCAGCAGCTATCACGCCGCTGGTGCGGTACGCGACGTGGCCCGGGTGCTCGGCCTGCCGACCGACCAGGTGGACGCCCTGGCCAAGTGCTGCGGGCGCTGGAGTGATCGCATCCCCGATGCCGGGCGCCTGGCCGAGGCCGGCTTTGATGCGCACAGCCCCTCGCTGCGGCGCATCCTGGTGCTGGCGGGGGAGCTGATCGGCTTTCCCCGGCACCTGTCACAGCATCCAGGCGGCTTTGTCATCTGCGAGCAGCCGCTGGACCGGCTGGTGCCGGTGGAGAACGCGGCGATGGCCGAGCGCACGGTGATCCAGTGGGACAAGGACGACCTGGACATGGTCGGCCTGCTCAAGGTCGATGTGCTGGCGCTGGGAATGCTCAGCGCCCTGCGCCGCTGTTTCGACCTGATCGCCCGGCACCGGGGACGCGAGTACACGCTGGCGACCCTGCCCAAGGAGGACCCGGCCACCTACGCCATGATCGGCCGCGCCGAGACCATGGGCGTGTTCCAGATCGAGTCGCGGGCACAGATGGCCATGCTGCCCCGGCTCAAGCCGGTGAAGTTCTACGACCTGGTGATCGAGGTGGCCATCGTCCGTCCCGGGCCGATCCAGGGCGACATGGTCCACCCGTACCTGCGCCGCCGGCTCGAGCAGGAGCCGGTCACCTATCCTTCGGAAAAGCTCAAGGCGGTCTTCGAGCGCACCCTGGGCGTGCCGCTGTTCCAGGAGCAGGTGATGGAGCTGGCCATGGTCGCCGCCGACTACAGCCCGGGCGAGGCCGACCAGTTGCGCCGCAGCATGGCCGCCTGGAAGCGCCATGGCGGCCTGGAGCCGCACCGCGAGCGGTTGATCGCGGGCATGCTGCGCAATGGCTACGACCTGGCCTTCGCCGAGCGCATCTTCGAGCAGATCAAGGGCTTCGGCAGCTACGGTTTCCCCGAGTCCCACGCCGCCAGTTTCGCCCTGTTGTGCTACGCCAGCAGCTGGCTCAAGTGCCATGAGCCGGCGATCTTCACCTGCGCGCTGGTCAACAGTTGGCCGATGGGCTTCTACAGCCCCGACCAGCTGCTGCAGGAGGCCCGTCGCCAAGGGATCGAAGTACGCCCGGTGGATGTGTTCCATAGCGACTGGGACTGCACCCTGGAAGCCGTGGGTGAGGGCGCGCTGGCCATCCGCCTGGGGCTGCGCCAGATTCGTGGCTTTTGCGAAGACGATGCCCGTCGCCTGGCGCAGGCGCGGGCACAGCGTCCGTGGCGCGATGTCGAGGACCTGTGCCTGCGCGCCGGGCTCGATGCTCGGGCCCGTGCGCGCCTGGCGGATGCCGGAGCGTTGCGCGGGCTGGCCGGTGACCGCCACCAGGCGCGCTGGCAGGTGGCGGCGGTGCAGGCGCAGTTGCCGCTGTTTGCCGAGGTCGAACCTGTGTTCGAGCAGGCGGTGTCGTTGCCGCTGCCGAGTGTCGCCGAGGACCTGGCCGCCGACTACGACAGCCTGGGCACCACCCTCGGTCCGCATCCGTTGACCCTGCTGCGTTCTCGCTTGCGGGCGTTGGGTTGTCGCAGCTCGACGGAACTGGCGGGGGTCGAGCATGGCGACACGATTGCCGTGGCCGGCATCGTGGTCGGCCGGCAGCGTCCGCAGACCGCCAGTGGCGTGACCTTCGTCACTCTCGAGGATGAGCACGGCATGGTCAACGTGGTGGTCTGGCGCGACCTGGCCGAGCGCCAGCGGCGGGCGCTGGTGGGCTCGAAATTGCTCAAGGTGAGCGGGCGCCTGGAGCAGGAGAGCGGGGTGCGCCACCTGATCGCCCGACGACTGGAGGACATCAGCCCCTTGTTGCAGGGGCTGGATGTACGCAGTCGAGATTTTCACTAACAGGTAATGCTGGACCTCAGCGTAGCTCGACCTGCGCGCACAGTCCCCCTTCGGCACGGTTGCGCAGGGTCAGGCTGCCGCCCATGGCCTGGGTCAGTTGCTGGGCGATCGCCAGCCCCAGCCCGGTACCGCCGGTGCTGCGGTTGCGCGAGCCCTCGACCCGGTAGAACGGCTTGAGTACGTCGTCGAGTTCCGCCTCGGGGATGCCCGGGCCATCGTCGAGCACGCGGATCAGCGTCACGCCGTTCTCGCAGCCCACCTCCAGCTGCGCGGCACCGGAGAACTTGAGGGCATTGTCCACCAGGTTCACCAGCACCCGGCGCAAGGCATGGGGACGGGTTTGCAGGGTCGCCTGGGCGCTGCCGCGGCGGTCCACCCGGGCGCCGCTGTCCTGGTAGTCGAATACCAGGGAGTCGAGGAAGGCGTCGAGGTTGACCCGGCATGGCGCCTCGGTGCTGCTGTCCATGCTGCGGGCATAGGCCACGCCTTCGCGCACCAGGTGCTCCATGGCGTCCAGGTCGTGCGCCAGCTTGTCCTTCTCCTGGCCGTCGTCCATCTGCTCGACCCGCAGCTTCATGCGCGTGATCGGCGTCTGCAGGTCGTGGGAAATGGCGGCGAGCAGCTGCATGCGCTCCTTGAGGTAGGCGCCGATGCGCGCCTGCAGCGCATTGAAGGCCACGGCGGCGTAGCGCACTTCGCGTGGGCCGCTTTCGTCGAGCTGCGGGCCGGGGCTGTTCGGGTCGAGGTTGTCCACCGCCTGGACCAGGCGGGTCAGCGGGCCGATGGCCAGGCGCACGGCCAGCCAGGTGCAGGCCAGCAGCACCGCCAGCTGGATCAGCAGCACCACCGGCAGCCAGGTGGCCACCGGCACGGCGGCGGGGGTGACATCGATGGTCAGCGGCGCGCCGTCGGCCAGGCGCAGGTGAGCCTGGAAGTGCGCGTTGGGGCCGGGGATTTCCTGGAAGGTCAGGGCGTAGCGGTCACCAATGGCCTTGACGATGGACTCGGCGGCCATCGGCGGGTCGGCGCTGGGCATGGCTTCGCCGGGCAGGCCGCCGTCCAGCCGGTAGCGGTAGGTACGCCGCTCCAGGCGTGACAGCCAGGCCGGGCGCTCGGCGGCGGGCAGGCGGTCGAGGATGGCCACCGAGGTCGAGACATCCAGCTCCAGGTTGCTGAGCATCATCGAGCGGCTGCTGACGTACCGTTCGTAGGCCTGCAGGCTGAACGACAGGCCATAGGCCAGCACCAGCCCGGTGAAGAAGATCAGGGCCAGGCGCGAGGCCAGGGTGCGCGGCCATTTCATGCCGGCGACTCCAGCAACTGCACCGGTAGCGAGAACACGTAGCCTTCGCTGCGCACGGTCTTGATACAGGTCGGCTCGCGGGCGTCGTCGCCCAGGCGCTGGCGCAGGCGGCTGACCAGCAGGTCGATGGAGCGGTCGAAGATGTCCGCCTCGCGGCCCTGGGTGAGGTTAAGCAGTTGCTCGCGGCTGAGCACCCGCTGCGGATGGTCGAGGAACACCCGCAGCAGGCGGTACTCGGCCCCCGACAGCGCCACCAGGGTACCTTCGTTGTCGAGCAGGTGGCGGGCGGTGGTGTCCAGCCGCCATGGGCCGAAGGCGATCAGCCGGCTGCTCTCGCTGATGGTCAGGTTCGGCGGCAGCATGCGCGTGCGGCGCAGCACGGCGTTGATCCGCGCCAGCAGCTCGCGGGCGGAGAACGGCTTGGTCAGGTAGTCGTCGGCGCCCATCTCCAGGCCGATGATGCGGTCGGTCTCGTCGTTGCGCGCGGTGAGCATCAGCACCGGCGTGTTGCGGTGCTTGCCGGCGCGCAGTTCGCGGCACAGCAGCAGACCGTCGTCGCCGGGCATCATGATGTCGAGGACGATCAGGTCGACGGCGTTGTTTTCCAGGAAGGCGCGCATCTGCCGGCCATCGGCGACGATGCTGGTGCGCAGGCCGTTCTTCTTCAGGTAGTTGCCGACCAGTTCGCGGATCTCGCGGTCGTCGTCGACGATCAGGATGTGATCGGCGTGTTCCATCGGGGTGTCCTTGTACGTGGGGAATGTGCGCAGTGTACCGAGTGGATCCGGGCTTGCCTGCCCGGGTTTGTATTGCAGTGTATCTGCTGGCGACACAGATACAGGAAGAAGCACGGCGGCCCCTGGCCGGACACATGCGCGATACCTGGCAGGCGTGAAATGGCTCTCGACCGGGGAGTAAAGCCTTCCCAAACCAGAATCCGCATAAGGAGACACGCCATGAACCTCAAGACCCTCGCCAGCGCCGCCCTGTTTGCCGTCCTCGGCCTCGGCGCCCTGACGGCCCAGGCCAGCAGCAGCTCGCTGAACGACGCCAGCGTGATGCAATACCGCTACGGCGACCGGCTGGATGTGAAGAAAGTGCTGTCGGTGAAGGATGAGCCAGGCACCACCTGCGGGCCGGTGAAGACTCGCATGGACTACCTCGACTCCCAGGGCAAGCCGCAGAGTGTCGAGTACCGCTCCTACGCCACCAGTGGCTGCCATGACAACTGAGGCGCGCGGCAAGCGCCGCCTGCTCAAGGCCGGCGGCGTGGCCCTGGCCCTGCTCGGGCTGGGCCTGGCCGGCCACCTGCTGGCCAGGGACAGCTACGGCCCCATGCCGTCGCTGGCGGGGGCCGAGCAGTGGCTCAACTCGCCGCCGCTGGATGGCTCCGCGCTCAAGGGCAAGGTGGTGCTGGTGTACTTCTGGACCTACGACTGCATCAACTGTCGGCGCAGCCTGCCCCATGTCAATGATTGGGCGCGGCGCTATGGCGAGCAGGGGCTGGTGGTGGTCGGGGTGCATACGCCGGAGTACGACTACGAGCACGACCTGGACAATGTCCGGGCCCAGGTGCAGCAACTGGGCATCGCCTACCCGGTGGCGGTGGACAATGGCTACCGGATCTGGAACGCCTGGGGCAACCAGTTCTGGCCGGCGCATTACTTTGTCGATCGCAAGGGGCAGGTGCGCCATGTGCACTTTGGCGAGGGGGATTATGCGGGGCAGGAGGGGGTGATTCAGGCGTTGTTGAATGAGCCGGGTTGATCTGTTGTCCGTTTCGGCCCTATCGCGGGGCAAGCCCGCTCCCACGCCGTCCGTGCAGTGATAGCGTGGGAGCGGGCTTGCCCCGCGATAGGGCCGGCCCAGGCAACATCATTCCCCGAGCCGCTGCTCCCGTGACGGCGGATAGCCGAAATACGCCGCATAGCACTTGCTGAAGTGCGAGACCGAGACGAACCCGCAGGCCACCGCCACCTCCATCACCGACAGGTCCGAATACTGCAGCAGGCGCCGGCTCTTGGTGATGCGCAGTTCCATGTAGTAGCGCCGGGGCGAGGTGCCCAGCTGGGCCTGGAACAAGCGGTCGATCTGCCGCCGTGAACGCCCGGAGTAGGTGGCCAGCTGGTCGAGGCTCAGGGTCTCCTCGAGGTTGTTCTCCATCAGCTCGACGATGGTGCGCAGGTGCAGGCTCATGGACTTCTTCGCCCCTGGCCCGACCTGGCGATAGCGCGCCCCGGAGAACGACAGGATCTCTTCGACGCCTTCGGCCAGGGCATCGCCGTACAGCCGCCGGACCAGCCCGAGCATCAGCTCCATGGCGCCGTTGGGGCTGGCGGCGCTCAGGCGGTCGCGGTCGAGGGTGAAGCTGGCCGGGGTGATGCGTGTCTGCGGGCTGATCTCGGCCAGGCTGGCGCGCTGCTCGGGGTGCACGCTGCAACCATAGTCGTCGAGCACCCCGGCGCGGCCGAGGAACCAGGCGCCGTTCCACAGCCCGCCGAGGGTCATGCCGTGGCTGGCGCAATCGCCCAGCAGGCGGTCGAGGTCGGGGTATTTCAAGGGTGTGCGCAGGCCGCCGCAGATCACCAGCAGGTCGAGGTCCTGCAGGCTGCGCGGCGCCAGCGGACTGGCCACCAGTTCCAGGCCCAGGTCGCTGAGCACGCGATCGCCCGCCAGGGACAGCGGGGTGGAGGTGAAGCTGTCGGTGCGCAGCAGGTTGGCGGTGACCAGCACGTCCATCGCCACGGTGAAACTGGCCATGGAGAAATGCTCGAGCAGGACGAAGTCGACGCGGTAGGGGCACTGGTTGCCGGCATCGCCGGACTTGAGCCGCAGCATGTTGCTGGTGCTGGTCTTCTTGCTGAACTGGCGTGGCGTGGGCACTGCGGACTCCGCTTCCTGGCTGGCGCGCACGAGTGTGCGGCGGGACGCGGGGAAAGACAACAGCGGCGCTCGCTGGCGCTGAAAGCACAGCGCCCCCTCGAGAGGGGGCGCCGGTCATGCAACTGGGCTTAGAAGTCGCCGCGCAGGGTGAACATGTAGCTGCGCGGGGTGCCGTAGGTGGTGCCGCGGGTCCAGTAGCCCATGGAGTCGAAGTACTTGCGGTCGAACAGGTTCTCGACGTCGACGCCGACGGTCCAGTGCTCGTCGAGCTTGTAGGCGGCGCGGGCGTCGAAGATCGCACGGCCGCTGTTGTACGCCTCGTTGTAGGCATCGACGTAGGAGTTCTGCGCCGAGACGCCACCGCCGACGCTCAGGCGGTTCCATTCACCCGGGAAGGTGTAGTTGGTGTTCACGCGCACCATGTGTTTCGGGGTCTGCGCCGAGATCGGGCCGCCCTCGGACGAACTGGTGGTGTTGTAGGTATAGCCGGCCGCGACCTGCAGGCCCGGCAGCAGTTCGCCGGTGGCCTCGGCTTCGAAGCCCTTGCTGCGGTTGATGCCATCGCCGTTGGTCCAGCAGCGGCCGGCCGGGTCGGTCGGGCACTTGCCGCGGTTGGCCGTATCCTGCAGGGCTACGTCTTCCTGCTCGATGTAGAACACGGCGAAGGACACGTTCAGGCGCTTGTCGAACAGCTCACCCTTGATACCGGTCTCGTAGTTCGAGCCGACGGATGGATCCAGCACGCTGCCGCTGGCGGTACGGTAGTTGGACTGCGGCAGGAAGATGTCGGCGTAGCTGGCGTACCACGACCACTGGTCGTTCAGGTCGTAGATCGCACCGACGAAGGGCGTGAACTCTTCATCCTGGCGACTGGTCGTCACCTTTGGGCCGTTCCAGGCTTCGTTCTTGTACCAGCTCAGGCGGCCACCGAGGACGAAACTCAGGTCTTCGGTCGCGTGCAGGCGGGCGCTCAGGTAAGTGCCGTAGCGGGTGTCGATGGTGTCGTCCATGGACTTCCAGCCGTTACGCTGCAGCTCGGGGATATTGCTGTGGTCGGGATCAAACACATTGAGCGGGATAGGGCTCGGTAGCGCGATGGTGTTGTCCTTGTCGTTCATCTTGCGCTTGGACCAGTTGGCGCCGAGGGTCAACTGGTGGGTCAGGCCGAAGGCCTCGAAGGTGCCGTCCAGGTGGCCGTCGACGGCATTGGAGGTCACATCGAACTTGTGATAGCTGACGGTGTTGACCGTCGGACCGCCGGGAGCGTTGTACTCCAGGGTTTCCCGCGCGCCCCACTCGATGGCGCTGCGGTTGTAGCCACCCTCGGAATGGGACAGCGCCAGCTTGGCGGTCCAGTTGTCGTTGAAACGGTGGGTGAGGTCGGCAAACACCTCGTCCATGTCGGTCTGCAGCTTGGTCCAGTCCTGGCCCAGGTAGGTCGAGCGCTTCAGGTGCGGGTTGCTGCCATCGGGGTTGTTGGGGATGCCCAGCACGCTGTAGCCGTCGATGCGCGAGGTCTGGCGGCGCAGGCCCAGGGCGACGGTGGTGGCGTCGTTCAGGTCGGCCTCGACGATCCCGTACAGCAGTGGCCGCTTGGACTTGGTGACGTCGGTGAAGTAGCCGCGGTCCTCATAGGAGGCGACCATGCGCCCGCGCAGGGTGCCCTGGGGGTTGAGGCGGCCACTGGCATCCAGGTCCAGGCGATAGTTGTCCCAGGAACCGGCGCGGGTGATCACGGTGAAGCGCGGGTCGGCGGTCGGGCGCTTGCGCACCAGGTTCACCGCGCCGCCCGGGTTGCCGGCGCCGACCAGCAGGCCGGAAGCACCGCGCAGCACTTCGACGCGGTCGAAGATCGCCATGTCCGGGGTCATCCAGCCGGTGTAGGCGTAGGCCTGCCCGGGCACGCCGTCGACCATGTAGCTTTCGTCGGTGAGGTCGAAGCCACGGGAGCTGAAGTGGTGGTTGCCGTAGCCGCGGTTGGCGCGGGTGATACCGGTGGTCTGGGCCATCACCTGGTCCAGCGAGACCAGGTTCTTGTCGTCCATCAGCTTGCGGGTGACCACGGTCACCGACTGCGGGGTTTCACGCAGCGATTGCGCGGTCTTGCCGATGGTCACCGCACCGGTGGTGTAGGAGTTGCTGCCCTCGGTGGTGGCGCCGAGCACCTGGCCGTTGATGGTGGTGGCGTCCAGGGTCATGGCCGAACCGGACTCTGCCGCACCGCTGATGATCAGGGTGTTGTCCTGCACGCTGTAGCGAATCCCGCTGTTCCTGAGCAGCTCCCCAGCTGCCTGGGTTGGCGAGAAGCGGCCCTTGACCGGGCTGCTGCGCAGGCCCTGGACGGTTTCCGGGCTGAACAGCACCTGCAGGTTGCCCTGGCGACCCAGCTCTTGCAGGGCGCTGGCCAGCGACTGGGCCGGGATGTCGAAGTCCTGCTCCTGGGCCTGCACCTGGGCGGCCAGCGGCAGGGACAGGGCGAGGCCGAGGGTTGCCATGGCCGGCGAGGAGCGCAGCATCCGGCGCAGCATCAGCGCTTTGCTCAAAGGGGTCAGGGTGTTGGCTGGTATTGGCATTTTTATGCTCTGGCTCAAGGTACGCAAAGTAAATGAAAATTATTCCGTTGCGAGTAGGACGCATGCGAATGCCAAAACCGGAAAAATAATTATTGCGGTTGGTAGAGGCGTGACCTGCGACTTCCCTGTAGGCAGGGTTGATTCAGCGTGCGGCAATAGGGGAACGAGCGGTGCGGCGGGGAATTTAAGCGGCGCGGGCGGTGACAGGGCCACCGCCCGTGGGGGAGGGGTCAGGCGGGCAGGGCCGGTTCCTGGTTGCGTTCGACCAGGATCTTGCCGCTGTGCATGCGCACCAGCTGGTCGGCCACCGGGAAGTAGCGGTCGTCGTGGGAGATGACGATGATGGTCTTGCCCTGCTGCTTCAGCTCCGGCAGCAGCTCGGTGTAGAACACCCGGCGGAAGGCCGGGTCCTGGTCGGCGGCCCACTCGTCGAACACCAGCACCGGACGCTGGTCGAGCCAGGCGTTGATCAGCGCCAGGCGCTTGCGCTGGCCGGTGGACAGGTCGGTGGTGGTGAAGCTGCCGTCGCGGATCCCGACCTTGTGGGCGATGTCCAGGCGTTCGAGGTACTTGGCGGCCTCCGGCGGCAGCTCGGCGAGGCCCGGCAGCGGTTCGTCGAACAGGTAGTAGTCGGCGAAGATGGTGGTGAACAGCTGGCGGTAGTCGTCCAGGCGCTGCGGTGTGACCGCCTCGCCGTTGAGGCGGACCTCGCCCTGTTGCGGGGTATACAGGCCCAGCAGCAGCTTGATCAGGGTGGTCTTGCCGCAACCGTTCTCGCCGACGATGAAGACGATATCGCCCTGGCGGATGGTCAGGTCCACCGGGCCCAGGTGGAACGGCTGGCTGCCTTCGACCTGAGGGTAGTCATAGCGCAGCTGGCGCAGTTCGATGGAGGCGACCTCTGTCACCTGTGGCGCGCGGTCGCTGACCAGCAGGTGCGGTTCGGGCGAGGAGAAACGCTGGGACAGTTCGGCGATCCGGCGCAGGGCGATCTGTGCCCGGCTGATGCTCGGCAGGTTGGTGATCAGCTGTTCCAGCGGCCCCTTCATGTACAGCATCACCAGCACGAAACCACCCAGCACGGTCTTGTCGGTGCTCGGCCACAGGGCCTGGAAGGCGATGGCGATGCCGATCACCGCGAAGAACAGCATCGAGCCGAAGGTCTCGGCGCTGACGAAGATGTTCGCCGCGCGGATGTTGGCCTTGCAGATGCGTTCGGTGGCGCCGTGGATCAGCTGGTCGTGCATATGCTGGCGGCGCTGGCGCTGGATGCGCAGCTCCTTGGCGCCGCCGGAAAGGGCCTGGTAGTGCTTCTGCAGCTCGTCCTCGTTGTTGCGCGCGGTAAGGATGTTCTTCATGCCATGGCGGTGGGCGAGGAACTGCGCGCCGGTGCCGATCACCACGGTCAGCACGGTGACCAGCAGGATCTGCCAGGACAGCAGCGCCAGGTAGGACAGGCAGCCGAGGGTGACGGTGAAGGCGATGACCATCGGCGCCACCGACAGGGCGAAGGCGCTGATGGTGCTGACGTCGTTGAGCAGCACCGGGATCAGGCGGTGGGCGCGGTAGCGCTCCAGTTGCGCGATCGGCGCCACCAGCACCTTGGCGGCCAGTTCGCGGCGCAGGCGCGCCACCACCTTCTGTCCGACGTAGTTGGTCAGCAGGTTCGAGCCGGTGGAGCAGGCCAGGGTCAGCAGGCACAGGCCGCCGAACAGCAGGGCGGTGCGGGTGTCCGGCCCGCCCACGGCGTTCATCGCGCTGTTGATGGTGGCCAGCAGGGCGGTGACGCTCAGGCCGCTGACCACGCCGAGGGCCGCCGAAAGCGCGACCAGCATCCAGAACGGCTTGAGTATCCGCAGGGTTTCCTGGGCGAGGCTGGGGGTCTTGGACGTCATGGAGTCATCTCGTGAGTATTCGTTGGCGCAGGGCGGCGGACCAGGCCCTGATCTTGGTAGACGAGAGGGTTTTGCGCGGATTTAGTGACGAGGCGGATCCGGCGCCAGGGGCGCCGGAAGTGGGGAGGGCTTAGAGTTCGCGGGCGACGCGGAAGCCGATCCAGTCGCCGCGCAGGGTGGAGCTGCGTTCGTTGCGATTGCCCGAGCGGGAGAAGATCGGCGCCTCGGTGTAGTCGTTGCCGCGGATCACCCGGCGGTCCTCGCATTCGCTGCTGTTGGTCTGCGGGCTGCCATCGGTGGGGGCGGTTGCGTAGCTGTCGACGTAGCAGTCGCGGGTCCACTCGTAGACGTTGCCGTGGCCGTCGTAGACACCGAAGGCGTTGGGCGGGAAGCTGCCGACGGGCGAGGTGAAGGAGAAGCCGTCCGTGGGGCCGTAGGTGTTGGCGTGCTTGGAGATCTGGTACTTCTGCTCGTCGTTGTCATCGAGCGGGAAGGGGAACGGCCCGGTGCTGCCGCCGCGCACGGCGTATTCGCGCTGGGATTCGCTGAGCACCTTGTAGACCTTGCCGGTCTTCTTCGACAGCCACGAGGCGTAGGCCTCGGCTTCGTGGAAGTTCAGGCACACGGCGGGTTGACGATCACCCTGCTGGTAGCGCGGCACGCCCGCGATGCATTCGCGGCCCGGGCGGGTGTCGCCGTTGGGAACCTTGTAGCCGCTGGCCTTGAGGTAGGCTTTCCATTCGCCGTTGGTGATCTGGTATTGGCTGACGGCAAAGGCCTTCTTGAAGGTCACCTGGTGCAGCGGGCCTTCGTCGTCCTGGCGGCCTTTTTCGTCGTCCGGGGTACCCATCATGAAGCTGCCGGCGGGCAGCACCACCATTTCCGGGCAGGTCTTGGCGCAGTCGCGGAACACCGTGCCGGGTTTGTGCGCGGGCGCCGCGGCCAGGGCCGGCAGGCTGCAGGCGACCAGCAGGGCGGCCAGGGTGAGGCGGTTCAGGGGTGCGGTCATGGGGAAGCCTTGTTCAGGGTTGCTGGGCAGACAGCGGGAGTTCGTGCTGATGGACGAAATGAACGAGGCGATGTTTAAGGGTGGGTTGTAACAAGTGTTTGGCGGGAGAGGTGTGGCGCCTATCAGATCGAGCGCCGCCCGCGCGGCGCATCGCGGCGCAAGGCCGCTCCTACATCTGTTTCGGGCCAGTTATGCCTGAGAGTGAGGCGGCGCCCGCCTTGGTGCATGCCTTGAGGCAGGTGAAGCGGCAGCGGTGCCCACGCTGGAACCGCGTCGGACCAACAAGGCGGACCAGGTAATGGCACAGGATTGACTGGCCCGAAACAGATGTAGGAGCGGCCTTGCGCCGCGATGCGCCGCGCGGGCGGCGCTCGATCTCGAGAGCGCTGCAAGGCTACAGTCAAGCGCTAGCGCCTCAACTCAACCCAACTCAAGCCAGATCGGCGCATGGTCCGAAGGCTTCTCCATCCCCCGCAGCTCATAGTCGACCCCGGCGGCCTTGACCCGTGGCAGCAAGCCCTGGGAGGCCATGATCAGGTCGATGCGCAGGCCGCGCTTGGGCTCGTCCTCGAAGCCGCGGCTGCGGTAGTCGAACCAGCTGAAGCGGTCGGCCACCTCCGGGTGCAGGTGACGGAAGCTGTCGACCAGGCCCCAGCCCTTGAGCCGCTCCATCCACTCGCGCTCCTCGGGCAGGAAGCTGCACTTGCCAGTCTTCAGCCAGCGCTTGGCGTTGTCCGCGCCGATGCCGATGTCGCAGTCCTGGGGCGAGATGTTCAGGTCACCCATCACCACGACGGGCTGGTCATTCTTGAACTGCCCTTCGAGCAGGGCCTGCAGGTCGCTGTAGAAGCGCTGCTTGGCCGGGAACTTGGTGGGGTGGTCGCGGCTCTCCCCCTGGGGGAAGTAACCGTTCATCACGGTGATCGGCGTGCCGTCGGCATCGGCGAAGGTGCCCCAGATGAAACGACGCTGGGCGTCCTCTTCATCGCTGGCAAAGCCTTTGAACAACGACAGCGGCGCCTGGCGCGAGAGCAGGGCGACCCCGTAGTGGCCCTTCTGGCCGTGGTAGTGCACGTGGTAGCCGAGCGCCTCGACGTCGGCCAACGGGAACTGATCGTCGCTGACCTTGGTTTCCTGCAGGCCGATCACGTCCGGCTGGTGTTTGTCGATCAGCGCCGCCAGCTGGTGCGGGCGGGCGCGCAGGCCATTGATGTTGAACGAGACGATCTTCATGGAAAGATGATCCTGGTAAAAGCCACGGATGCTAGCCGACATCGCCGGCCACGGCCAGCATGGCGCCGCGCGGCGGGCACTGCTAACGTGCTGGAGGAGGTGAACCCAGCGCCGGAATCTGGCTCCAAGGCACTGTACGCCCATTCCAGGAGGACTGCCCGCAATGCCCGACGTCATCGCCGCCCCGGCCCGGACCTGTCTGCTCGACGCCGGCTACGCCCGTGAGGCGCGTTCGCTGCTCTACCATGCCTATCGCCACGAGCCGACCTTCGCCTGGCTGTTCGAGGGCCAGCGCCCCGGCTACGAGCGTCGCCTGCGGGTGATGGTGCGCGAATGGGTGCGCCAGCACTTCTATCTGCAGTTGCCGGCGATCGGCCTGCTGCTGGAGGACCGCCTGGTCGGCCTGGCGCTGATCGTGCCGCCGCAGCGGCGCCTGGGCGTGGCCGACAGCTGGGCCTGGCGCCTGCGCATGATCCTCGGCACCGGCCTGCGCTGTACCCGGCGCTACCTGGACTACCAGGCCGCGCTGGCCGGCTGCCTGCCGGGCGACAATGTCCACGTCCTGCCGCTGCTGGGCGTGCACCCGCAGTTCCAGGGCCAGCACTATGGGGAGCAACTGCTGCAGGCCGTGCACGACTGGTGCGCGGAGGACGCCAACACCGAGGGCGTGGTGCTGGATACCGGCAATGCGCACTACCTGGCGTTCTACCAACGCCAGGGTTATGAAGAAATCGGCGAGATCGCGGTGGGACCGATCAGGGAGCGGGTGTTCTTCCACCCCAATCCCCGTTCATCCAGGGTGGCGAACCTGTGACAGGCGTTTGCCGACAGCCCTCTTGACCCCTTTGCTCTGGTAGCATGCCGCGCATGACGTATTCAGGAAGACTTGGCTGGGGCCTGCTGTTGCTGGCCGCCAGCTCCATGGCATGGGCGCAGAGCGAATTGCTGGTGCGGGTCAAACCCGCCAACAAGGCGCTCAAGTCCAATATCGAAGGGTATATCGGCAGCCTGGGCGATCGCGACGAAGAAGCCCTGCTGCGCTTCAGCCGGGGCGCCGAGGAGCAGACGCGCAAGGCGGCCCAGGCCCTGGGCTACTACCAGGCGCGGGTCGAGACCGAGGTCAAGGCACCGGGGGACAACGACAAACCCGCGCAACTGATCATCCGGGTCGAGCCCGGCGAGCCGGTGCGCCTGCGCAACGTGACCGTGCGCATCGACGGGCCGGCCAGCGAGCTCAAGGCCTTCCGCATCCCCGACAGCAAGGCGCTGCGCCCGGGCGAGCAGCTCAACCACGGCACCTACGAGGATGCCAAGCGGCTGATCCAGAACCAGGCGTCGCGCTACGGCTTCTTCGCCGGCCGTTTCGAGCGCCAGCGCCTGGCGGTGGACCCGCAGGCCGGCGTGGCCGACATCGAGCTGATCTACCTGAGCGGCCCGCGCTACCGCCTGGGCGCGGTGACCTTCGGCGGCGACGCGCCGCTGGACAATGACCTGCTGCAGCGCATGGTGTCGTTCAAGCCCGGCACCCCCTACGACTCTGAACTGATCGCCGAACTCAACAACGACCTGCAATCGAGCGGCTACTTCGACAGCGTGCGGGTGGACGCCGCGCCCACCGCCGCAGTGGGCGAGGACATCCCGGTGGATGTGCGCCTCGATACCCGCAAGCCGCGCACTCTGGGCCTGGGCCTGGGCTTTTCCACCGACGTCGGGCCGCGCGGCAAGGCCAACTGGACCCGCCACTGGGTCAACCCGCAAGGGCACAGCTATGGGTGGGAAACCGAATTGTCGGCGCCCCGGCAGAACGTCGGGCTGTGGTACGACATCCCGCTGGACCCGCCGCTCACCGACAAGCTGCGCTTCGCCGGCGGCTACCAGAACGAGGAGATCTCCGGCACCGACACCCTGAGCAAGCTGCTCACCGTTGGCCCCGAGTGGCACAGCAAGCTGCCCAGCGGCTGGCAACGGGTGATCTCGCTCAAGTACCAGCGCGAGGAATATCGGCTGGGTGACGACTCGGGGCTGAGCAACCTGCTGATGCCGGGCGTCAGCTTTTCGTACCTGCGCAGCGACAACCGCATCGACCCGCATAACGGCTACCGCCTGCAGTTCGACCTGCAGGCGGCCAAGGAAGGCCTGGGCTCGGACACCAACCTGATCCACGGCAACGTGCTGCTCAAGGGCCTGACCACCCTGGGCCAGAACCATCGCTTCCTCGCTCGCGTGCAGTTCGGCGGCAGCGCCACCAACGGCTACCAGCAGAACATCCCGCCGTCGCTGCGCTTCTTCGCCGGTGGCGACCAGAGCGTGCGCGGCTACGACTACCAGTCGCTGTCGCCAAAGAACAACCAGGGCGACCGCATCGGCGGCCGCTACCTGGTGGCCGGCAGCGCCGAGTACCAGTACTCGATCGCGGAAAAATGGCGCCTGGCGACCTTCGTCGACCAGGGCAACTCGTTCAATTCGCTGGAGTTCCCCAGCCTCAAGACCGGTGTCGGCATCGGTGTGCGCTGGGTGTCGCCGGTCGGGCCGCTGCGCCTTGACCTGGCCCGCGCGCTGGATGATGACGGTGGTTTTCGCTTGCACTTCTCCATGGGGCCCGAGCTGTGATGCGTGTGTTCAAACCGATCCTGCTGGTGCTGGCGGGCCTGCTGGTGCTGATCGTCCTGGCGCTGGGGCTGGTGCTCGGCACCCAGGCGGGCAGCCGCTGGGCGCTGGCGCGGGTGCCGGGGCTCGAGGTCAGCGATTTTACCGGGCGCCTTGGCGGCAGCTGGCAGGCCAGCCTGCTGCGCTGGTCCGCCGGCGACGATCGGGTCGAGCTGCTGACGCCACAATTGGCCTGGTCGCCGGCCTGCCTGCTGCGTGCCACCCTGTGCATCGAGCGCCTGCAGGCCGAGCGCATCGACATGGCCTTCGCGCCGGGAGAGGACAACCCCGACAGCGGCCCGCTGCAATTGCCGGCGCTGAACCTGCCGCTGGCCATCGAACTGGGCGAGGTCAAGGTGGGCCAGTTGCGCCTGGATGGCAGCGACCTGCTGGGCGACCTGAGCCTGGCCGCGCACTGGACCGCCAGCGGGCTGCGGGTGGACAGCCTGCGACTGCGCCGAGACGATCTGCACCTGGATGTCCAAGGCGACCTGACGCCCCAGGGTGACTGGCCGCTGCAGCTGCAGGGCACGCTGCAACTGCCGACAGTGGATGGCAAGCCGTGGCAGTTGGCATTGAACGCCAAGGGCGAGCTGCAGCAGACCCTCGTCATCGAGGCCACCAGCAGCGGTTACCTGGATGCCCGGTTGAACGGTGAATTGCAGGCCCTGGCCGAGCACCTGCCGGCCCGCCTGAGCATCCGCTCGGAGGCCTTCAAGCCCGCCGGCGAGTTGCCCGACACCCTGCAGTTGAACCAGCTCAAGCTCGATGCCCAGGGCGACCTGCTCAAGGGTTACCAACTCTCAGGTTCGGCCACCTTGCCCGCCGAGCAAGGGCCGGTGGGCCTGGTGCTGGCCGGCAAGGTGAACGCCAAGGGAGCCCGGATCGATGCCCTGGACCTCAACGCCAGCGACACGCAGCGGCTCAAGCTGCAGGCCAGCGCCGACTGGCAGCAGGGCCTGAGCGCCGACGCCAGCCTCGACTGGCTGGACTTCCCCTGGTTGCGCCTGTATCCGCTGGAGCAGGCGCCCCAGGTCAGCCTCAAGCGCTTCAACGCCCAGGTGCAGTACCGCGACGGCAACTACAAGGGCGCGTTCAACGGCGACCTGGACGGCCCGGCGGGCGCTTTCAGCCTGGCCAGCCCGTTCGAGGGCGACCTGGGCCAGGTACGCCTGCCACAGCTGCTGCTCAGCGCGGGGCAGGGCAAGGCCGCGGGCAGTGTCGCCTTGCGTTTTGCCGACACCCTGGCCTGGGATGTCGACCTGCAATTGTCGGCGCTGGACCCGGCCTATTGGCTGGCGGAGCTGCCGGGCACCCTGGCCGGGCCGCTGCGCAGCCAGGGCGAGCTCAAGCACGAGCAGTTGGCGCTCAAGGCGCAGCTGGACCTCAAGGGTCGCCTGCGCGGCCAGTCGGCGCTGGTCAAGGTCGACGCCGAGGGCGCTGGCGAGCGCTGGACCCTGGGCAGCCTGGCGGTGCAACTGGGTGACAACCGCATCAGCGGCAGCGCCAGCCTGCAGCAGCGCCTGGCCGGGCGTATCGACCTCGACCTGCCGCGCCTGGGCCAGCTCTGGCCGCAACTGCAAGGGCAGGCCAAGGGCCGCCTGGACCTGGCCGGTACCCTGGCCGCGCCCCAGGGCACCCTGGCCCTGCAGGGCCAGCAACTGGGCCAGGCCGACAACCGCGTGCAGCGCCTGGACCTCGACGCGCGACTGGACAGCGCCCAGCGCGGCCAGCTGACGCTCAAGGCCGGCGGGATCCGCCTGGGGGACACCGCCCTGGGCAGCCTCGATGTGCAAGGCAAGGGCGATATCCGCCAGCAGGCCGCGACGCTGGCCCTCGACGGCCCGCAACTCAAGCTCGACCTGGCGCTGGATGGCGCCTTGAGCAAGGGCGACTGGCGTGGCCGCCTGGCCAACGGGCGCATCCAGGCCGGCGGCCAGGATTGGCAGTTGCAGGCACCGGCGCGCCTGCAACGCCTGGCCAGCGGCCAGCTCGACTTCGGTGCCCATTGCTGGCGTTCCGGCCAGGCCAGCCTGTGCGGCGAGGACCAGCGCCTGGCGCCAGAGCCGCGCCTGCGCTACCACCTCAAGCAGTTCCCGCTGGACAGCCTGGCGCAGTGGCTACCCAAGGACTTCGCCTGGCACGGCCTGCTCAACGCCGACATCAACCTCGACATCCCGTCCAGTGGCCCCAAGGGCAGCATCCGCATCGATGCCGGCGGCGGTACCCTGCGGGTGCGCGACAAGGACCGCTGGATCGACTTCCCTTACCAGGTGTTGCGCCTGGACAGCACCCTGGCGCCGCGCCGGGTCGACACCCGCGTGGATTTTCGCGGCGAGCGCCTGGGGGAGCTGAACCTGAATGCCCGCATCGACCCGCTGGGCCGCAACAAGCCGCTTTCCGGCGACTTCCGCCTGGCCGGGCTCGATCTGTCGGTCATCCGCCCGTTCCTGCCGATGGTCGAGCGCCTGGCCGGCCAGCTCAACGGCAGCGGACGCCTGTCGGGCAGCCTGCTGGCGCCCCAGGTCAATGGCAACCTGGCCTTGAGCGGCGGCGAAGTCAGCGGCGCGGAACTGCCGGTCAGCCTCGAGGACCTGTCGCTGCAGGCACTGATCGCCGGCGAGCAGGTGCAGTTGAACGGCAACTGGCGCAGCGGCGCCGCCGGCCGTGGGCAACTGGCCGGTCACCTGACCTGGGGGCAGGCGCTGGGCATGGACCTGCGCCTGCAGGGCCAGCAACTGCCGGTCAGCATCGAACCGTACGCGGCGCTGGAAGTGGCGCCCGACCTGACCATCCGCCTGCTGGACGACCGCCTGGCGGTGACCGGCAAGGTGCTGGTGCCCAAGGGCAAGATCACCGTGCGCGAGTTGCCGCCGTCGACGGTCAAGGTCTCCGACGACACGGTGATCGTCGGCCACCAGACCGAGCAGGGCAAGCCGCCGATGGCGGTGGCCATGGACATCGATGTCGAGGTCGGCAGCGAAAAACTGTCGTTCAAGGGCTTCGGCCTTACCGCCAACCTGCTGGGCCATGTACATATCGGCGACAACCTCGATACCCGCGGCGAACTGAGCCTGGCCGACGGGCGCTATCGGCAGTATGGGCAGAACCTGACCATTCGCCGCGCGCGCCTGTTGTTCGCCGGGCCCATCGACCAGCCGTACCTGGATATCGAGGCCATCCGCAAGGTCGATGACGTGATTGCCGGCATCCGCCTGAGCGGCAGCGCCGAACAGCCGACCACCAAGGTGTTCTCGGAGCCGGCAATGAGCCAGGAGCAGGCGTTGTCCTACCTGGTGCTGGGCCGGCCGCTGAACAGCTCCGGCGAGGACAACAACATGCTTGCCGAGGCGGCGCTGGGCCTGGGCCTGATGGGCAGCGCCGGCCTGACCGGCGGCCTGGCCTCGAACCTGGGCATCGACGACTTCCAGCTCGACACCCAGGGCACGGGCAACAAGACCAGCGTAGTGGCCAGCGGCAATCTCACCGAGCGTCTGAGCCTGCGCTATGGTGTTGGCGTGTTCGAGCCAGCCAACACCATCGCCTTGCGCTACAAGCTCAGCAAGAAGGTCTACCTCGAAGCCGCCAGCGGCCTGGCCAGCTCGCTGGACATCTTCTACAAGCGCGATTTCTGAGCCCGGTGGAGTGCCTGCTTAGCGGGCATGGCACTCCTGACGCCGAATGTTGCCGATCTGTCGCAAGCTCAGACCGTACTTGTTGGCCAGCAGGCTGCGCGACAGCCCGCTGGCGCTTTCCTTCTGGATCTGCTTGTTGCGTAACTGGCGCTGGAAGTGGTCGGGCTTGGGGATTTCCAGGGCCAGACCGGCGTAGCGCTCGATCAGCGCGTCGAGCGCCGCAGATGGCAGCACATCGGCCAGCTTGCTGCGGTCGCGGTGCTTGGGAATGTACTTGGGTCGTCCGCCGAAGGCACAGGTCAGGCGGTAGGCGCTGTCCAGGCCGACGCACTCGATCAGCGCCTGCAGCGATTGAGGCAGTTGGGTGATGTCGATATTGCTCAGGTCTGGCGTTTCCACGAAATGGTTCCTTCCGTCATGTAGGTTTGGCAGACGCCGAGGCCCGGTTGGCTGCGGCGTGGTCGGCCACAGGTGGCGGTCCGAGTGGCGTGGTCCGATTTTCGAACAGCAGCGGAAAGGGTCGCTAGGCGCGAAGCGGACCGGAGCTTGTAGCCGCAACTGCCTGTTGTTTGCGGGTAACCTGATAGCGCGAAGTAGGAAACGCCCTCACCCTTTAGCTACAGGCCCCAAACCGTCTAGTGAAGGGGTTCCATGATGGCGGTTTGGGTGTGTGACCCAGGCGTGCGCGCGCAGACACGCCCGGGTGTCCTGGGGTGAGGAGGTATGTGCAGGGAAGGGGGGCGGGCAGGAACTTCAGCGGGGGAAAAGCGGGCGAGGTATCATGGCGTCGGCTCCGCTGGAGCCTCATGTCCCCGATGTCGCAAGGAATTTCCGATGACCCACGTGCAGCGCCTCAAATACTCGATCCTGATCATCCTGGTGGTCCTGGGAATCATGCTCGGCCTAAGCTACCTGCAGAAGCAGGGCACTATCAGCGAGCAGACGTTCCAGTACATCGCCATCGCCATCGCGGTGGTAGTGGTGGTGATCAACGGGATCCTGCGGCGCAAGGTCAAGCCCTGAGGCGGGCGGGCCGGCATATCCTTGCCGGCCATGCGCTCAACGCGAGACGGGTTGCTCGAGCACGGCCCAGGCCTGGGGGTTGAGGCTGTAGCATTTGTCGCTGCCCAGGCTGATCACGCCTTCGCTGCACAGGCGTTTGAGCACCTCGCGCACACTCAGGAACGACAAGGGAATATCCAGTTGCTCGAGTTGTGCATGCACGCCGCGCACGCCAATGCTGCGGCCACTGCGCCCGGCGGTGTGCAGGGCGTCGATGACCTTCAGGCGGATCAGGCTGGTGCGCAGGCCATAGGCGCGCAGCAGCTCGCGGATCTGTTCGTTGCCCACGCGTTCCTCCTGGGGGGCGGCGGCCTGGCCTGGGGCGGGCGGCGCCGATAGCGTTTGTTGCGGGTTATACATGTGAATGCTCCTTTTCGTGGACTGTCCCGAAATCATGGGTGCCTCACATCTAAAGACGAATGAGATCGACAAAACTGCAACCCTCGGTGAAAAAAATCTGACACGTTCTGTTGAGAACGTTGCAGCCTCGCGTCGAACGTAAAATTTTCATCCGGCCATTCGTCTGTTCGGGATGACCCCGATAGCACGAGGAGTGCCTGTGATCCCTCTTCCCCTGTTCCGCCTGGGCCTTGCCGCCGCCCTGGTTGCCTCCAGCCTGGCCGTCCAGGCACGGGAGGTCGCCGACGAGGCCTCTGCGCAGATCCGCCGCACCAGCTTTGGCGTGCCGCATATCCTGGCCAAGGACGAACGCGGCCTGGGCTACGGCATCGGCTATGCCTACGCCCAGGACAACCTGTGCCTGCTGGCCAACGAGGTGCTGACGGTCAATGGCGAGCGCTCGCGCTATTTCGGTGGCGACGCCAAGACGGTCGAGCAGCGCGACAACCTGTCCAGCGACCTGTTCTTCACCTGGCTGAACGAATCGGCGGCAGTGGACGCCTTCCTGCAGGCGCAACCGGTGGCGGTGCGTGACCTGCTCGACGGCTACGCCAGCGGCTATAACCGTGCCCTGGGCGAGCGGCGCGCCCAGGGCCTGCCGGCCGAGTGCGGGGCAGGGGACTGGGTGCGGCCGATCAGCAGCCGCGACCTGGTCAAGCTGACCCGGCGCCTGCTGGCCGAAGGCGGTGTCGGCCAGTTCGTCGAGGCGGTGGTGGCCGCGACCCCGCCGAAGCTGGCGGCGCAACGCCCGGCGGTCGACTACGGCGTGGCCCTGGCGCGCCAGGCGCAGTTCGCCGCCGAACGTGGCAGCAACGCCGTGGCGGTGGGCAGCGAGCGTTCGGCCAATGGTCGCGGGCTATTGTTGGCCAACCCGCATTTCCCCTGGATCGGCGGCATGCGCTTCTACCAGATGCAACTGACCATCCCCGGGCAGCTGGATGTGATGGGCGCGGCCCTGCCGGGCCTGCCGGTGGTCAATATCGGTTTCAACCGCCATCTGGCCTGGACCCATACCGTCGACACCTCGAAGCATTTCACCCTCTACCGTCTGCAACTGGACCCCAAGGACGCCACTCGTTACCTGTATGACGGCCAGTCGCTGCCGCTCGAGCGCAAACAGCTCAAGGTCATGGTGAAGGGCAAGGACGGCACGCTGAGCGAGGTGGAGCGCACTATCCACCTGTCCAAGTTCGGCCCGGTGGTGCAGTGGCCAGGGCGGCTGGACTGGGACAACCAGGCGGCCTACAGCCTGCGCGACGCCAACCTGGACAATACCCGGGTGCTGCAGCAGTGGTACCGGATCAACCGCGCCGATAGCCTGGAGGCGCTCAAGGCCTCGGTGGGGCAGTTGCAGGGTATCCCCTGGGTCAACACCCTGGCGGTGGATGCCGCCGGCCAGGCCCTGTACCTGAACCAGTCGGTGGTGCCCTATGTCGACCAGCCGCTGCTGGCGCAGTGCAGCAATCCGGCGGCGTCCGGCCCGCTGGTGGTGCTCGATGGCTCGCGCAGCGCCTGCCAGTGGAAGGTCGATGCGCAGGCGGCCCAGCCGGGGATCTTCCCGGCGAACCTGCTGCCGAGCCTGGAGCGCCGTGACTATGTGCAGCACGCCAACGACTCGGCGTGGATGGCCAACCCGGCCCAGCCGCTGACCGGTTTCTCGCCGCTGGTCAGCCGTGCCGACCAGCCCCTGGGCATGCGCAGCCGTTTTGCCCTGCAGCGCCTGCAGGGCAGGGACAAGCTGGGTGTCGCCGAGCTGCAGCGCATGGTGTTCGACGACGAGGTGTACCAGGCCAGCCTGCTGCTGCCGGACCTGCTGCAGTGGTGCAAGGGCGTGGAGGCGGATCTTGAGTCAGTGTGCGTCAGCCTTCGGACCTGGAATGGCAAGGCCGACCTGGACAGCGGCGTCGGCCTGGTCCATTTCATGAATATCGCTGGTGCGTTGGCCGAGCACCCGCAAAGCTGGCGCGTGCCGTTCGATCCGGCCGACCCGCAGCACACGCCTCGTGGCCTGGCGGTGGAGCAGGGCGCGGTAGGCAAGCTGCTGCGCGAGGCGGCGCTGGCGTCGCTGGAGCAGGTGGGCAAGGCGGGCATCGCCGCCGATCAGCGTTGGGGGGAAATCCAGCAGGCTGCCGATGGCACGCCGGTGCCCGGTGGTCCGCAGGCCCTGGGGGTCTACAACGCGATGGTCAGTGTGCCGGTGGGGCCGGGCAAGCGCCTGGTGGTCAGTGGTTCGAGCTATCTGCAGGTGGTCAGCTTCACCGAGCAGGGGCCAAAGGCCCAGGGATTGCTGGCGTTCTCGCTGTCGAGCGAAAAGGCGTCGGCGCATGCCGCCGACCAGACGCGGGCCTTCGCGGCCAAGCAACTGGCGCCGATCCCGTTTACCGACGCGCAGATCAAGGCTGATCCGCAGTATCGGCGGTATGTGATCAGTGAGCGGGATAAGGGGCGCGTGGTCATCGCCCAGTAATCAGGCGTCCTCTGTAGGAGCGGCCTTGTGCCGCGAAAGGGCTGCAAAGCAGCCCCGGCGATCTTTGCATAATCGCTGATATCGGGGGGCCGCTTTGCGGCCCTTTCGCGGCACGAGGCCGCTCCTACAGGGGGCTGTGCGTTTGTCGTTCAGGAAAACTCGAACGGCGCCAGCTGGAAGCCCTGTTCGTCCACCTGCAACGCCCAGCCCCGCCGGTCCCAGTCCCCCAGCACGATACGCCGCGCCGGCTGGCCATCGACCACCAGCTTGTGCAGCGCCGGCCGGTGGGTGTGGCCATGAATCAGGGTGCGCACGCCGTGGGCGGCCATCACCTTGGGCACTTCCTCGGGGGTGACGTCGACGATCTCGGTGCTCTTCATGCGCGTCTGCGAGCGGCTTTCGCTGCGCAGCTTGCGCGCCAGCTTGTGCCGCGTGCCCAGCGGCAGGTGCCGCAGGATCCACAGGCTCAGCGGGTTGCGCAGGTAGCGGCGCAGCTTCATGTAGGCCACATCGCGAGTGCACAGGGTGTCGCCGTGCATCAGCAGCACCGCCTCGCCACCCAGCTCGACCACGCTGGGGTCGGCCAGCAGGGTGCAGCCGGCGGCGTCGCAGAACGCCTGGCCGATGAGGAAATCGCGGTTGCCGTGCATCAGGTAGATCGCCGTGCCGCTGTCGCTCAGCCGGCGCAGGGCCTGGCAGATCGACTGCTGGAACGGCGTCATCGCATCGTCGCCGATCCAGGCCTCGAAGAAGTCGCCGAGGATGTACAGCGCCTTGGCGTGGCGGGCGCGGCCGTCGAGCAGATCAAGAAACGCCCGGGTGATATCCGGGCGTTCTTCTTGCAGGTGCAGATCGGAGATCAGCAGTATCACTCAATGATCTCGGCTTTCTCGATGATCACGTCGTCTTTCGGCACGTCCTGGTGGCCGGCCTTGGAACCGGTGGCGACTTTCTCGATGGCGTCGACGATTTCCTTGCCTTCGATCACTTCACCGAAGACCGCGTAGCCCCAGCCCTGGACGTTCTTGCCGCTGTGGTTGAGGAAGTCGTTGTCGGAGGCGTTGATGAAGAACTGCGCGGAGGCCGAGTGCGGCTCCATGGTGCGGGCCATGGCGATGCTGTACTTGGTGTTCTTCAGGCCGTTGTCGGCTTCGTTCTGGATGCTGGCGCGGGTTTTCTTCTGGCTCATGCCAGCCTCGAAACCGCCGCCCTGGATCATGAAGCCCTTGATCACACGGTGGAATACGGTGCCATCGTAGTGGCCTTCCTTGACGTACTGAACGAAGTTCTCGGTAGTCAGCGGGGCTTTCTCGGCATTCAGTTGCAGGACGATATCGCCGTGGTTGGTGCTCAGTTTGACTTTAGACATGCTGAAAATCGCTCTTTCAAGGCATTCGGAAATGAGTGTGCGCAGGGCGCTCGGAGTACCTGACGCAGGATCAGGCCACCGCGACACAGGCCGCTGGGCCGCCATTGTGCCGGATTGCGCCGCCTCGCGCCGACAAAACGTGCCACTTTGAAGGCACTTTTGTGGGCACTTCGGCTGTCAGCAGCTTGACTGCTTCGGCTATGATAGGCGCTTTGATTCAATCGGCCTACCCGGGCCGGCTACCTGCATTCAAGGACACTATGAGCAAGCCCACTGCCGACAACGCGCCAAACGCCGCTGCCAAAGGCGCACCCGCCGTCCCTGTGAACTTCCTGCGGCCGATCGTCCAGGCCGACCTGGACTCGGGCAAGCACCAGAGCATCGTCACCCGTTTCCCGCCGGAGCCCAACGGTTACCTGCATATCGGTCACGCCAAGTCGATCTGCGTCAACTTCGGCCTGGCCAAGGAATTCGGCGGTGCCTGCCACCTGCGTTTCGACGACACCAACCCGGCCAAGGAAGACCAGGAGTACATCGACTCCATCCAGCGTGACGTCAAATGGCTGGGCTTCGAGTGGGCAGGCCCGGTGCGCTATGCCTCGGACTACTTCGAGCAGCTGCACGCCTGGGCCGTGGAGCTGATCAAGTCGGGCAACGCCTATGTCTGCGACCTGACCCCCGAGCAGGCCAAGGAATACCGCGGCAGCCTGACCGAGGCTGGCAAGAACAGCCCGTTCCGCGAGCGCAGCGTCGAGGAGAACCTGGACCTGTTCGCGCGCATGAAGGCCGGCGAGTTCAAGGACGGCGAGCGCGTGCTGCGCGCCAAGATCGACATGGCCTCGCCGAACATGAACCTGCGCGACCCGATCCTGTACCGCATCCGTCATGCCCACCACCACCAGACCGGTGACAAGTGGTGCATCTACCCCAACTACGACTTCACCCACGGTCAGTCGGACGCCATCGAAGGCATCACCCACTCGATCTGCACCCTGGAGTTCGAAAGCCACCGTCCGCTGTACGACTGGTTCCTCGACAAGCTGCCGGTGCCGGCGCACCCGCGCCAGTACGAGTTCAGCCGCCTGAACCTGAACTACACCATCACCTCCAAGCGCAAGCTCAAGCAGCTGGTGGACGAAGGCCACGTCGAGGCCTGGGACGATCCGCGCATGTCGACCCTGTCGGGCTATCGCCGTCGCGGCTACACCCCGGCCTCGATCCGCAATTTCTGCGAGATGATCGGCACCAACCGCTCCGACGGCGTGGTCGACATGGCGATGCTCGAGTTCAGCATCCGCGACGACCTCGATCGCACCGCGCCACGCGCGATGTGCGTGCTGCGCCCGCTGAAGGTGGTGATCACCAACTACCCCGAGGGCCAGGTCGAGCAGCTCGAACTGCCACGCCACCCGAAGGAAGACATGGGCGTGCGCGTGTTGCCGTTCGCCCGCGAGCTGTACATCGACCGCGACGACTTCATGGAAGAGCCGCCCAAGGGCTACAAGCGCCTGGAGCCGGCCGGTGAAGTGCGTCTGCGCGGCAGCTACGTGATCCGCGCCGACGAGGCGATCAAGGACGAAGGCGGCAACATCGTCGAACTGCGCTGCTCGTACGATCCGGACACCCTGGGCAAGAACCCCGAAGGCCGCAAGGTCAAGGGCGTGATCCACTGGGTGCCGGCGCAAGGCAGCGTCGAGTGCGAAGTGCGTCTGTACGACCGCCTGTTCCGCTCCGCCAACCCGGAGAAGACCGAAGACGGCGGCAGCTTCCTCGACAACATCAACCCCGATTCGCTGCAGGTACTCAGCGGTTGTCGCGCGGAACCTTCCCTGGGCCAGGCCCAGCCAGAAGACCGCTTCCAGTTCGAGCGCGAAGGCTACTTCTGCGCCGACCTGAAAGACTCCCAGCCGGGTCGCCCGGTATTCAACCGGACCGTGACCCTGCGCGATTCGTGGGGCAGCTGAGGAACCTTCGTGCTTACCATCTACAACACGCTGAGCAAGACCAAGGAAGTTTTCAAGCCGCTGGACGGCAACAAGGTGCGCATGTACGTGTGCGGCATGACCGTGTACGACTACTGCCACCTGGGCCATGGTCGCAGCATGGTGGCCTTCGACCTGGTCACCCGCTGGCTGCGCAAGAGCGGCTATGAGCTGACCTATGTGCGCAACATCACCGACATCGACGACAAGATCATCAACCGGGCCAACGAGAACGGCGAGCCGTTCGACGCGTTGACTGCCCGCATGATCGACGCGATGCACGAGGACGAGCGGCGCCTGAGCATCCTGCCGCCGGACCTGGAACCGCGTGCCACCGACCATATCCCCGGCATGCACGCGATGATCCAGACCCTGATCGACAAGGGCTATGCCTACGCGCCGGGCAACGGCGACGTGTACTACCGGGTCGGCAAGTTCGTCGGCTACGGCAAGCTGTCGCGCAAGAAGATCGAAGACCTGCGCATCGGCGCCCGCATCGAGGTCGACGAGGCCAAGCAGGACCCGCTGGACTTCGTCCTGTGGAAGGGTGTCAAGCCCGGCGAGCCTTACTGGGATTCGCCGTGGGGCCCGGGCCGTCCGGGCTGGCACATCGAGTGCTCGGTGATGTCCACCTGCTGCCTGGGCGAGAGCTTCGACATCCACGGCGGCGGCAGCGACCTGGAGTTCCCGCACCACGAGAACGAGATCGCCCAGAGCGAGGCGGCCACCGGCAAGCAGTACGCCAACGCCTGGATGCACTGCGGCATGATCCGCATCAATGGCGAGAAGATGTCCAAGTCGTTGAACAACTTCTTCACCATCCGCGACGTGCTCGACAAGTACCACCCGGAAGTGGTGCGCTACCTGCTGGTGGCCAGCCACTACCGCAGCGCGATCAACTACTCCGAGGACAGCCTGCGCGACGCCAAGGGCGCGCTCGAGCGCTTCTACCACGCGCTGCGCGGCTTGCCGCGGGTCGCGGCCAAGGGCGGCGAGGCGTTCGTCGAGCGCTTCACCGTGGCGATGAACGACGACTTCGGCACGCCTGAGGCCTGCGCCGTGCTGTTCGACCTGGTGCGCGAGATCAACCGCCTGCGCGACAGCGACCCCGAGGCCGCCGCCGGCCTGGCCGGTCGCCTGCGCGAGCTGGGGGATGTGCTGGGCGTGCTGCAGTTGGAGGCCGATGACTTCCTGCGTGCCGGCGCCGAGGGCAAGGTCGATGCCGCCGAAGTGGAGGCGCTGATCCAGGCGCGTCTGCAGGCACGCACCGACAAGAACTGGGCCGAGTCCGACCGCATCCGCGACCAGCTGACCGCCATGGGCGTGGTGCTGGAAGACAGCAAGGGCACCACCACCTGGCGCCTGGCTGACTGATTGGCGCCACTGGGGCTGCTGCGCAGCCCTTTCGCGGCACGAGGCCGCTCCTACAGAGCTGCGTGGTCCCCTGTAGGAGCGGCCTCGTGCCGCGAAAGGGCCGCAAAGCGGCCCCGCTCTTTATTGAACTACCCCAACCAATGGGCAATGCAACACCAACTTGGCTCCACCCCACTCGCTGGCCCCCACCTCCAATCCAAACCCATGCAGGTCGACGATCGCCGCGACGATCGACAACCCCAGCCCGAACCCCGCGTGGCGATGGCCTTCCTCACTGCGGTAGAAGCGCTTCAACACCGCCTCGCGCTCATCCGCCGGAATCCCCGGCCCGCTGTCCTCGACGGCGATATGCACGCCTTGATCGTCTTCGCTTGCGACCATGCGCACCTGGCCGCCTTGCGGGGTGAACTTGATCGCATTGCCTACCAGGTTGGCCAGGGCTTCAAACAGCAATTCCCGATCACCATGCAGGGCCGCCAGTTGCGCGGGCTGCTCCAGCTGCAGACGGATGCCGCCATCCTCGGCCAGAGGCAGGTAGAAGTCGTGCAGCTCCACCAGCAAGGCCTGCGGGTCGAGCTGGACGAAGCCGGCGCGGCGTTGGCGGTCTTCCAGCTCGCTGATGCGCAGCAGGCCACGGAAGCGCGCCATCAGCGTGTCGGTCTCGCCGATCGCCTGGTCCAGCGCCGCGCCTTCGGCGGAGTCGCTGCCGCTTTGCTGGCGGATGCGGTAGAGCTGGGCGCGCAGGCGGGTCAGGGGCGTGCGCAGGTCGTGGGCGATGTTGTCACAAACCCCCTTGACCTCATGCATCAGCCTTTCGATGCGGTCGAGCATCGCGTTGACGATGGCGGCCAGCATGTCCAGTTCATCGCGGCGCACTGACACCGGCAGGCGGTGGGTCAGGTCACCGGCGACGATAAGTTCGGCCTGGGCCTGGATCGCCCGGATGCGTTTGAGCGGTCGGCGGCGCAGCAGGTACCAGCCGGCGAAGCCTGGAATCAGGGTCAGGGAAATACCCCAGAGCAGGGCGTCGAGAATGATCCGGGTGACCACGAACAGCGAGCCGTTGTCGCGCACCAGCACCAGCCAGCGACCGTCCTGGACCTTGATTGCCACGGCGTCGCAGCTGTCGCGGGGCAGGTGCGGATCGTCGGCGTCCAGGCAGCGCTTGAGCTCATGCACCTTGCCGTCCAGGCCCAGCTCCGGCGGGATGCTGCGGATGCGCCCGCCGATCGGGTTGAGCTGGGGGTCGAACAGGCCGTAGGCGTCGAAGCTGCGCTCCTCGAAGGCCTGGCTTGCGATCAGCGCGTCGTCCAGCTGCTTGCCGCTCATATGGGCGAACAGGTGCTGGCGTTGAAGCATGGAATGACGGGTGAGCTTGTTCAGGTAGCTGGTGACCTCGAAGTACAGCACCCCCATGAGGATGCTGCTCCAGGCCACGAACAGGAAGCTGTACAGCGCCAGCAGGCGGCTGGTGGAGGAACTCCAGCCCTTAGACGGGTTCGGCAATGGCATAGCCGGAGCCCCGCACGGTACGGATCAGCGGGTTCTGCCCGGGCGAGTCGATCTTCTTGCGCAGACGGCCGATGTGCACGTCGATCAGGTTGGTGCCGGGGTCGAAGTGGTAGCCCCAGACTTCCTCGAAGATCATCATCCGGGTGATCACCTGGCCGGAGTGGCGCATCAGGTACTCGAGCAGCTTGTACTCGGTGGGCAGCAGGTTCAGCGCCTGTTCGCCGCGGCGCGCCTCGTGGCTGATCAGGTCCAGCTCGAGGTCGGCGACCTGCAGGCGGGTCTGGGTCATCGGCACGCTGTTGCGACGCAGCAGCACCTCGACCCGGGCGGCCATCTCGTCGGAGGCGAACGGCTTGGTCAGGTAGTCGTCGCCGCCGGCGCGCAGGCCGCGCACGCGCTCGTCGACGTCCGACAGGGCGCTGATCATCAGGATCGGCGTGGTGATCTTCAGGTTGCGCAGAGTGGTGACGATGGTCAGGCCATCGACCTCGGGCAGCATGCGGTCGAGGGTGATCAGGTCATAGCCGCCGGCGATGGCCTTGGCCAGGCCTTCACGGCCATTGTCGGCCCAGTCGACTTCCAGACCGTGGCTGGACAGTTCGGCGACGATTTCCTGGGCGGTGACGGCGTCGTCTTCGATGGTCAGTACGCGAGGCATGCTGGTTCCTGGGCGGCGAGTGGAGACCTGATTGTGCCAAAGAATAGACAACCGGCGATTTAAGAAAAATTCATCTGGCTGTATGGGAGACGCATTCCCCTGTAGGAGCGGGCTTGTCCCGCGAAGACCGGCGAAGCCGGTGCCATGCAACGCGGTGCCTGTTTCGCGGGGCAAGCCCGCTCCTACAGGGGGGCGTGGAGGTTCCAAGAAAAATGGGGCATGCCATCGCTGGCATGCCCCGTCTTCACTGCAGGCTGGCGCCTCAGGCGACTTTGACGATCCAGCCCGCCGGGGCTTCGACGTCACCGCTCTGGATACCGGTCAGCTCGGCGTAGAGCTTCTGGGTGACCGGGCCGACTTCGGTTTCGCTGTGGAACACGTGCAGCTTGCCGTTGTACTGGATACCGCCGATCGGCGTGATCACCGCGGCGGTGCCGCAGGCGCCGGCTTCGATGAAACGGTCGAGCTTGTCGATTTCCACGTCGCCTTCGATCACTTTCAGGCCCAGGCGCGATTCGGCCAGTTCCATCAGCGACAGGCGGGTGATGCCCGGCAATACCGAGATCGACTTCGGCGTGACGAATTCGTCGTTGGCGGTGATGCCGAAGAAGTTGGCCGAGCCGACTTCCTCGATCTTCTTGTGGGTCAGCGGATCGAGGTAGATGCAGTCGGCGAAGCCGGCTTTCTTGGCCTCGTAGCCTGGTTGCAGGCTGGCCGCGTAGTTGCCGCCGACCTTGGCTGCGCCGGTGCCTTGCGGGGCTGCGCGGTCGTAGTCGGAGATCAGGAACTTGTGCGGGGTCATGCCGCCCTTGAAGTACGAACCGACCGGGATGGCGAAGACCGAGAAGATGAACTCGGGAGCGGTGCGCACGCCGATGTTGTCACCGGTGCCGATCACGAACGGACGCAGGTATAGCGCGCCCTTGCCGTGCGGCGGCACGAATTTTTCGTTGGCCTTGACCACCTGCTTGCAGGCTTCGATGAACTGTTCGGTCGAGACCCGTGGCATCAGCAGGCGGTCGCAGCTGCGCTGCATGCGCGCGGCGTTCTGGTCCGGGCGGAACAGGTTGATCGAACCGTCCTTGCAGCGGTAGGCCTTCAGGCCTTCGAAGCACTGCTGGCCATAGTGCAGGGCGGTGGAGCCTTCACTGATGTGCAGCACATTGTCTTCGGTCAGGGTGCCCTTGTCCCACTCGCCGTTACGCCATACGGACAGGTAACGTTTGTCGGTCTTGATGTAGTCGAAACCCAGCTTGTCCCAGTTAATGCTTTCGTTACTCATGACACCCTCATTGCTCTGGCCCGAACACGGCGGGCTGCTTTTATATGCGCACCCCGCCACCATAATACATCCGGCGCGGATCGGGAACGGCCAGTCACACAATCCGCCGGGCGTGTACGTTCGGGTCAGGCGCTGTCGCGATGGCGATTACGATGAACGAACAGGCCTGAGCCTGTGCAGAACTGCACATCCACATTCCTTGGAATTTACCTTGGCCAGGAACATTGCCGTGCAGGGGGATGTTGCTAAAGACCCCGACTTCCGAATGATGTGTTGGAGGATTCTGAAGGTTGTCGGATGTTAGTCAGACATGTCTTTGTGTATTCAGCCTAAACGCCAGGCCTTTCAAGGTGTTCGCCGTAACTCTTGCAGCGCCTATCAGATCGAGCGCCGCCCGCGCGGCGCATCGCGACGCAAGGCCGCTCCTACATCTGTTTCGGGCCAGTCAATCCTGTGACATTACCTGGTACGCCTTGTTGGTACGACGCGGTTTCAGCGTGGGCACCACTGGCGCCCCACCTGTCTCACGACA
>NZ_JAQMYQ010000033.1:0-62233 GCF_028369275.1 Mitsuaria sp. RG | reverse complement strand
ACAGGATTGACTGGCCCGAAACAAATGTGGGAGCGGGCTTGTCCCGCGATGCGCCGCGCGGGCGGCGCTTGATCTCATAGGCGCCATAGAACCCTCGGTGAACACTTCTGGAACACAACACAATCCCACGGCGAACACCTCCCACACCCAACCCAACCCCACGGCGAACACCTCCCACACCCAACCCAACCCCAAGCCAGCCACCTGCCAGCCCCGACACCTATATAAAGCAGCCCAAAAAGCAAAGCGGGGCGGCCTCTCGGCCGCCCCGCTTTCACCCCTGCGCCTTACAAGCTCGGGAACGCAAACTGCGAAGCCTCATGGCTGGCCCGCTGTGGCCAGCGCTGGGTGATCGCCTTGCGACGGGTATAGAAGCGCACACCGTCCGGGCCATAGGCATGCAGGTCGCCGAACAGCGAACGCTTCCAGCCACCGAAGCTGTGGTACGCCACCGGCACCGGCAGCGGTACGTTGACCCCGACCATGCCCACTTCAATATCGTCGCAGAACAGCCGCGCAGCCTCACCGTCACGGGTGAAGATGCAGGTACCGTTGCCGTACTCGTGCTCGTTGATCAGCTGCATGGCCTGTTCCAGGCTGTTCACCCGCACCACGCACAGCACCGGGCCGAAGATCTCTTCCTTATAGATGCGCATCTCGGGGGTGACCTTGTCGAACAGGGTGCCGCCGACAAAATAGCCATCCTCGTTACCGGCCACACGGTAGCCACGACCATCGACCACCAGCTTGGCGCCAGCAGCAACGCCGTCATCGATGTAACCCACCACCTTGTCACGCGCGGCGGCGGTCACCAGCGGCCCCATGTCCAGGCCACAGGAAGTGCCGGCACCGATCTTCAGCGCCTTGATCTGCGGTTCCAGCTTGGCGATCAGCGCATCGGCCACCTGGTCGCCAACACACACAGCCACCGAAATGGCCATGCAGCGTTCGCCACAGGAACCGTAGGCCGCGCCCATCAGCGCGCTGACGGCGTTGTCCAGGTCGGCGTCGGGCATCAGCACCGCATGGTTCTTCGCGCCGCCCAGGGCCTGGACGCGCTTGCCGCGCTTGGTGCCCTCGGCATAGATGTACTCGGCGATCGGGGTCGAACCGACGAAGCTCAGGGCCTTGACCTCCGGCGCCTCGATCAGCGCATCGACCGCTTCCTTGTCGCCATGCACGACGTTGAGGATGCCCTTCGGCAGGCCGGCCTCCAGCAGCAGCTGGGCGATATACAGGGTCGAGCTCGGATCGCGCTCGGACGGCTTGAGGATGAAGGCGTTGCCGCAGGCGATGGCCAGCGGGTACATCCACAGCGGCACCATGGCCGGGAAGTTGAACGGGGTGATGCCGGCGACGATGCCCAGCGGCTGGAAGTCGGACCAGGCGTCGATGTTCGGGCCGACGTTGCGGCTGTACTCACCCTTGAGCAGTTCAGGGGCAGCGCAGGCGAACTCGACGTTCTCGATGCCACGCTTGAGCTCGCCAGCGGCGTCCTCCACGGTCTTGCCGTGCTCCTCGCTGATCATCTGCGAGATCTTCGCCTCGTTCTGCTCCAGCAACTGCTTGAAGCGGAACATCACCTGGGCGCGCTTGGCCGGCGGGGTGTTGCGCCAGGCCGGGAAGGCGGCCTTGGCCGAATCGATGGCCTGCTGGACGGTGGCGCGGCTGGCCAGTTCGACCTTGCGCACGGCCTGGCCGGTGGACGGGTTGAAGACATCGGCGGTGCGCTCGCCCTTGGTGACCAGCTCGCCGTGGATCAGGTGCTGAACAATGCTCATGCAGAACTCCAGATAAAGAAGGTGGAAGCGGGCGCGTGGTACTCACGCGCCCGACATCGAATTCAGAAAAGTCAGTCGACCTTGTTCAGGGCTTCGCCCACCGCGTCGAACAGGCGATCCAGTTCCTGCGGCTGGGTGTTGAAAGTCGGCCCGAACTGCAGGGTGTCGCCACCGAAGCGCACATAGAAGCCGGCTTGCCACAGTTTCATGGCCGCCTCGTACGGACGGACGATGGCGTCACCGTCGCGCGCGGCGATCTGGATGGCGCCGGCCAGGCCGTAGTTGCGAATGTCGACGACGTTCTTCGTGCCCTTCACACCGTGCAGCAGCTTCTCGAAGTGCGGCGCCAGGTCGGCGGCGGACTGCACCAGGTTTTCCTTCTGCAGCAGGTCCAGTGCGGCGATGCCGGCGGCGCAGGCGACCGGGTGCGCCGAGTAGGTGTAGCCGTGGGGGAATTCCACCGCGTACTCGGGGGTCGGCTGGTTCATGAAGGTCTGGTAGATCTCGCTGGTGGCGATCACCGCGCCCATCGGGATGGCGCCGTTGGTGACCTGCTTGGCGATGCACATCAGGTCCGGGGTGACGCCGAAGGCTTCGGCGCCGGTCATCGCGCCCATGCGACCGAAGCCGGTGATCACTTCGTCGAAGATCAGCAGGATGTTGTGCTGCGTGCAGATCTCACGCAGACGCTTCAGGTAACCCTTCGGCGGCGGCAGCACGCCGGCGGAACCGGCCAGTGGCTCGACGATCACCGCGGCGATGTTGGAGGCATCGTGCAGTTCGATCAGTTTGAGCATCTCGTCGGCCAGGGCGATACCGCCCTCTTCCGGCATGCCCTTGCTGAAGGCGTTGACCGGCAGCACGGTATGAGGCAGGTGGTCGACGTCCAGCAGCTGGCCGAACATCTTGCGGTTGCCGTTGACGCCGCCCAGGCTGGTGCCGGCGATGTTCACACCGTGGTAACCACGGGCACGGCCGATGATCTTGGTCTTGGTGGCCTGGCCCTTCAGGCGCCAGTAGGCACGGACCATCTTCAGCGCAGTGTCGGCGCACTCGGAGCCGGAGTTGGTGTAGAACACGTGGTTCAGGTCGCCTGGCACCAGGTCGACGATCTTCTCGGCCAGCTGGAACGACAGCGGGTGGCCGAACTGGAAGGCCGGCGAGTAGTCGAGCGTGGCCACCTGGCGGGCCACCGCTTCGCTGATTTCCTTGCGGGTATGCCCGGCGCCGCAAGTCCACAGCCCCGACAAAGCGTCGAAGATCTTGCGGCCCTTGTCATCGACCAGGTAGTTGCCTTCAGCTGCCACGATCAGCCGCGGGTCGCGCTGGAAGTTGCGGTTGGCGGTGTACGGCATCCAGTGGGCGTCCAGCTTGAGCTGGCTGGCCAGACCGGCCTGGGCGGTTTCGGGCATGTTCATCGGGCGATTCCTCGGAAGACGATTAGGCAACGATGGGTGTTGTTGCAGCTAAATTGTCACGGCGATAAAGTTCGAAAAACCCAGCATTTCTAATCTTCAGTCAGCGGATAACTAAACTAATGAGCCGACGCCCCGATCCCCTCGCCCAGGTCAGCGATTTCGACATCCGCCTGCTGAAAATCTACCGCAGCGTCGTCGAATGCGGCGGTTTCTCGGCAGCGGAAAACGTACTGGGGATCGGCCGCTCGGCGATCAGCCAGCAGATGAACGACCTCGAGCAACGCCTGGGTCTGCGTCTGTGCCAACGCGGCCGCGCCGGTTTTTCGCTGACCGAGGAAGGCCGCGAGGTCTACCATTCGGCGCTGCAACTGCTCAGCGCCCTGGAAACCTTTCGCACCGAAGTGAACGGCCTGCACCAGCACCTGCGCGGCGAACTGAACATCGGCCTCACCGACAACCTGGTGACCCTGCCGCACATGCGCATCACCCATGCCCTGGCCGAACTGAAGGACCGCGGCCCGGACGTGCGCATCCAGATCCGCATGATCGCGCCGAGCCAGGTCGAGCAGGGCGTGCTCGACGGCAGCCTGCATGTCGGCGTGGTGCCGCAGACCAGCCCGCTCTCGGGGCTTGAATACCAGCCGCTGTACAGCGAACGCTCGCTGCTCTACTGCGCGGTCGGCCATCCACTGTTCTATGCCGACGACCAGCAGATCGACGACGATCGCCTCAATGGCCAGGACGCGATCGCCCCGACCTTCCGCCTGCCGGCCGACATCCAGGCCCATTACCAGGCCCTGCGCTGCACCGCCAGTGCCTCGGACCGCGAAGGCATGGCCTTTCTTATCCTGACCGGACGCTACATCGGCTACCTGCCCGACCATTACGCGATGTTCTGGGTGCAGCAGGGACGCCTGCGTGCGCTCAAGCCCGCCCAGCGCTTCTATGACCTGGGCCTGAGTTGGGTGACCCGCAAGGGCCGCCGGCCGAACCTGGTGCTGGAAAGCTTCCTCGAGAGCCTGGCTGCGACACGTTGATACGCATCTGTACCGCTAATGCTTGTCACTTCGGCACAGGCAGGTAATCTGTCGGACATCCGTAACGACCCGCCCGGAATCGTCCATGACCCTAGAAGTCCCTGCGCATCGCTCCCCCGCCTCGGGCAAGCCCGCCGGCCGCATTCGCCAGAAGAACGAACAGGCCATCATCCAGGCCGCCGAAGACGAGTTCGCCCGGCACGGCTACAAGGGCACGAGCATGAACACCATCGCGCTCAAGGCCGGGCTGCCCAAGGCCAACCTGCACTACTACTTCACCAACAAGCTGGGCCTGTACATCGCGGTGCTGAGCAACATCATCGAGCTGTGGGACAGCACCTTCAACGCCCTGAGCGTGGAGGACGACCCGGCCGAAGCGCTCAGCCAGTACATCCGCACCAAGATGGAGTTCTCCCGGCGCAACCCACAGGCCTCGCGGATCTTCGCCATGGAAGTGATCAGCGGCGGCGAATGCCTGAGCGAGTACTTCAGCGCCGACTACCGCGAATGGTTCCGCGGTCGCGCCGCGGTGTTCCAGGCCTGGATGGACGCCGGCAAGATGGACCGGGTGGACCCCGTGCACCTGATCTTCCTGCTCTGGGGCAGCACCCAGCACTACGCCGACTTCGCCACCCAGATCTGCCAGGTGACCGGACGCAGCCGGCTGACCAAGCAGGACATGGAAGACGCCAGCAACAACCTTATCCACATCATTCTCAAAGGCTGCGGCATCAGCACGCCCGCCTGACCCAGACTTATGCCTTCTACCCTGCTCGAGCTCTGCGAGTTCCGCGAGGACATCCGCAAGAGCCGCTTCATCACCCTCGCCGGCCCGATCAGCAGCCCGGCCGAGGCCATGGCCTTCATCGAACGCCACAGCGACCTGGCGGCCACCCACAACTGCTGGGCCTGGAAGCTCGGCGGCCAATACCGCAGCAGCGACGACGGCGAGCCTGGTGGCACGGCCGGGCGCCCAATCCTGGCCGCCATCGAGGCCCAGGACTGCGACCAGGTGGTGGTCCTGGTGATCCGCTGGTACGGCGGCATCCAACTGGGCACCGGCGGCCTGGCCCGGGCCTATGGCGGCGGCGCCAACAAGTGCCTGCAGCAGGCGCCCAAGCGCTTGCTGGTACAGCGCAGCGAGTTCATCTGCAGTTGCACCTTCAGCGAACTGGCGCTGGTCAAGCTGCGCCTGGGCGAAGTCGACGGCCTGGTGCTGGACGAGCAGTTCACCGCCAACGGCGTCGACCTGCGCATCGCCCTGGGTGACAGCCACCTCGAGGTGCTGCAGCAGCAGCTCGCCGACCTGAGCCGCGGGCGCATCCTGCTGGAACGAGCCTGAGCGTTGCCCACAACTGCTGTGGGCCTGCCTGTGGATAAGCTTGGGGCACTCCGCTGCAGGCCTTGTTCCGCAAGGCCTGCAGCGTATTGAGCATATTTTGATCACATTTGTGTGACATTAACCCAAGTCACTGAAAGCGTGTGAGTTATCCCCAGTCAGCAGCGACTGCGTTCCCTGAAACGAGCATTTTCAGGCTGTCGCGCTTGCACACAATTACTGTGGAGCAGCCTGTGGATAACCCGTGAACCACCCTGTCAGACCCCGTCTCCATAGGCCTTTCAGACCTTCGATCATTTTTTGACCAGCCGCGACAGGGCAGCCGACCTCTTCCTGGTTTATGCTCGTCACCCAGGCCCTCCCAGTGGAGGGCAACCGCCACATTGCCGCGCGACAAGCGAACCTGTGCCCAGCACCGCTCGCCGCGCTCTTGATATGGAGTATCGCTATGACCGCCAACAAGACCGCCCTCATCATCGGCGCCTCCCGAGGCCTCGGCCTGGGCCTGGTGCAACGTCTGCGCGAAGACGGCTGGAACGTCGTCGCCACCGTGCGCGACCCGCAACAGCCGGGTGCGCTGGGCGAAGTCTCCGGGGTGCGCATCGAGCGCCTGGAGATGAACGACACCGCCCAGCTCGACGGGCTCAAGCAGCGCCTGCAAGGTGAAGTGTTCGACCTGGTGTTCGTCAACGCCGGGGTGATGGGCCCGCTGCCGCAAGACCTGGAAAGCGTGCAGGTACAACAGATCGGCGAGCTGTTCATGACCAACGCCGTGGCGCCGATCCGTGTGGCCCGCCGCCTGGCCGGCCAGGTACGCGAAGGCAGCGGCGTACTGGCGTTCATGAGCTCGATCCTGGGCAGCGTGACCATCCCCGACGGTGGCGAAGTCTGCCTGTACAAGGCCAGCAAGGCCGCGCTCAACTCGATGATCAACAGCTTCGTGGTCGAGCAGCAGCGCCCCGACCTGGCCGTGCTGGCCATGCACCCGGGCTGGGTGAAGACCGACATGGGCGGCGAGAACGCCGAGATCGACGTGCTCACCAGCACCCGTGGCATGCTCGAGCAGGTCAAGGCCCAGAGCGGCAATGGCGGCCTGCGCTTCATCAACTACAAGGGCGAGACGCTCATCTGGTAATCCCGGGCGATCCTGGCCTGGGTGGGCGCATTGCCCGGCCAGGCCCTGTAGAATGGCGGCCAACCGTACCTGATCGAGATTGCACACATGTATGAATGGCTGAACGCCTTGCCCAAGGCGGAACTGCACATGCACCTGGAGGGCTCGCTGGAGCCCGAACTGCTGTTCGCCCTGGCCGAACGCAACAAGATCGCCCTGCCCTGGGCGGATGTCGAGACCCTGCGCAGCGCCTACGCCTTCAACAACCTGCAGGAGTTTCTCGATCTCTACTACCAAGGCGCCGATGTCCTGCGCACCGAGCAGGACTTCTATGACCTGACCTGGGCCTACCTGCAACGCTGCAAGGCGCAGAACGTCATCCACACCGAACCCTTCTTCGACCCGCAGACCCACACTGACCGGGGCATTCCGTTCGAGGTGGTGCTCGAGGGCATCAACCGGGCCTTGAAGGATGGTCGCGAGCAGTTGGGCATCAGCAGTGGCCTGATCCTCAGCTTCCTGCGCCACCTGAGTGAAGACGAAGCGCACAAGACCCTGGACCAGGCCCTGCCGTTCCGCGACGCCTTCATCGCCGTGGGCCTGGACAGCTCGGAGCAAGGCCATCCGCCAAGCAAGTTCCAGCGCGTGTTCGACCGCGCCCGCAGCGAAGGCTTCCTGACCGTGGCCCACGCGGGCGAGGAAGGCCCGCCCGAGTACATCTGGGAAGCCCTCGACCTGCTGAAGATCCAGCGGATCGACCACGGCGTGCGCGCCATCGAGGACGAGCGCCTGATGCAACGCATCATCGACGAGCAGATCCCGCTGACCGTCTGCCCGCTGTCCAACACCAAGCTGTGCGTGTTCGAACACATGGGCCAGCACAACATCCTCGACATGCTCGAGCGTGGCGTGAAGGTCACGGTCAACTCCGATGATCCGGCCTACTTCGGTGGCTATGTCACCGAGAACTTCCATGCCCTGCACCAGCACCTGGGCATGACCCAGGACCAGGCACGCCGCCTGGCGCAGAACAGCCTGGACGCACGGCTGGTCCGTTAGCCGACCTGCCGGGCCGGGAGGCAGGCGATCGCGTTGATTTGCTGCTGGCCGAGCGGTGTGAGCTGTACCGCCCGGCTGCCTTCCTGCTCACGCACCCAACCCGACTGGGTGAACAACCGGAGCAGGGCCTTGCCCAGGCAACCGCCCAGGTGCGGGCCCTGATCGTTCCATTTGCTGCAATGGCAGATCACGCAGCCGTGCCGGTCACCGGCGGCCAACGCGTCGATGAACACCCCCAGCGCCTCCAGGTGCTCCTTGCCCTCCTGGCTCACCGACAGGTACTGCTCGTTTCCTTCCAGCCAACCGGCCACATGCAGGCGGTGGAGCAGCGCGGCGGCCACTTCGCCGCCCAGGTGGTCGCCACACAGGCGCGCTTTGCGCATCGACAGGGGAATCTGCAGCGTCGTGCCCTGCTCTGCAGGTAAGCGGGTCGCCAGTTGAACGCTGGCCAGCGCCTCCACCGCAGTGCCGACTTCCGGCGCGGCCAGGCGGAAGAAGCGCTTGCGGCCACGCGCCTCGTGCCTGAGCAGCCCGGCACTGGACAACAATGACAGATGCGCGCAGGCCGACGAGGTGCTCAGCCCGGTGAGTACGGCAAGCTCGTCCGCCGCACGCGGGGTGCCATCGATCAACGCCCACAACATGGCGCTGCGCTTGGGATCGGCCATCAGGTTGGCGACCTGACTGATGCTGCGGACTGCGTTCATGAACCTGAAGCTCCCTGTTGAATCCCGCCTGCTGGCGAACGCTGCAGATGCCCTGCCTCCGGTGTGGGCAAGCGCGGGATGGTTCGTGTGCCGGAGGGTGGACGCCAGCCCCGGGAAACGCTCATCCCGCGCTGGTCGCCGGAGGCAGTATAAGCCGCTGGAGGGTGCTCGCCGTGAGGGAGGCATGCCCCGGATGGGTCGGGATTTGCCTCCCCAAAAACGTTCTGAAAGATGCGTCTGTCAGAGTGACAGACGGCTGATTCTGCTCATCCCCCGTACTACCGTGGCTCTAGCGGGAACGAGGCTGACAGTCGCTATCAGGGGGGTCGATGCATCTGACAAGGAGGGGGAAAATTTCCGTCTTGCAAAACAGAACGTCTCCCTACTTCAGACCGTCATGACCGTCAGTCAGGGGACTGATCCCGGTCATGGCACGGGCCGGGGGCGGCGCTACACTAGATCCGCTCCCGCTCACTGGAGGTGGATCGCGATGAAGATTGTCGTCAGTGCGTCGAACCGGAATCCCGCCTGCCCCTGGCAGGTCCAGCTCGACCAGCATGTGGTGAGTTTCCGTAGCGAGGCCGAGGCGCGATCGTTCGTCGCCCTGCTGGAGGCGCGTCTCAACGCGCCCCACCCGCTCACGCAGGCCGGCTGGCCTGCAGGCGCCGGGTCAGCATTGCGACACTGACCACCAACGCGCCGCACAGGCTGATCACCAGCGCCATGGGCACCGCGCTGCCGTCGTGCAGCACCCCGACCAGCGCCGCCGCGCCCGCGGCGACGCTGAACTGCAGGCAGCCCATCAGGGCCGAGGCGCTGCCCGCCCGCGTACCTTGCCCGCTCATGGCACAGGCCGAGGCATTGGGGATGATGCAGCCGAGGCTGGCGATGCACACGAACAGCGGCACCAGTAATGGCCAGAGCTGTGCCGGGCGCAACGCCGCGACCACCAGCAGCGCCAGCGCCGCCACCAGGTACAACCATACCGCCCGCGCCAGCAGGAATGCCGGGCCGCGCTTGGCCAGCAGCCGCGCATTGACCTGGGCCATCAGGATGAAGCCGGCGGCGTTGGTGCCGAACAGCCAACCGTAGTGCTCGGGCGGCACGCCGTAAAGCTTGATGAATACGAACGGCGAACCGGCGATGTAGGCGAACATCCCGGCGATAGCGATGCCGCCGGTCAGCGCATGGCCGACGAACACCCGGTCGCCGAGCAGGCTCAGGTACTGGCGCAGCGCGCCCGACAGCGGCTGGCGTGGAATATGGGCCGGCAGGCTCTCCGGCAAGCCCAGGCCGACCGCCAGCAGGCACGCGGCGCTGAACAGGCCCAGGGCGAGGAAGATCGATTGCCAGCCGGCCACGTTGACCAGCACGCCACCGAGCATCGGCGCGAGGATCGGCGCCAGGCCCATCACCAGCATCAACTGCGAGAACACCTTGGCCGAGGCCACCGCGTCGCACTTGTCGCTGACGATCGCCCGCGACAGCACCATCCCGGCGCAACCGCCCAGAGCCTGGACGAAACGCGCCAGGATCAGGCTGTCGAGATTGGGCGCATAGGCGCAGGCCAGCGATGCCACGGTGAACAGGCCGACCCCGAACAGCAGCGGCAGGCGCCGGCCGAAACGGTCGGCCACCGGCCCGTAGGCGAGCTGGCCCAGGGACAGGCCGAGGAAGTAGGCGGCCAGGGTGGCCTGCACATGCTTTTCGTCGGTGCCGAAGGCATGCGCCATGGCCGGGAAGGCCGGCAGATAGAAGTCGATCGCCAGAGGCCCGAACGCACTGAGGGCGCCGAGAATCAGCAAGGTTCGCAGGTTCATGGAGAATCCATAGCAGGCTAAGCAAGTTTGCTAGTCTACCTGCACTGGATCGCCCGGCGTTGAAAACCTTTGTAATAATTGATCCTGCGTGTCCTGTAGGAAAAGGCAGAAAACAGGGTTGCAGCAGGATCGGCGTGGGAGGATCTGCGTGGGAGCGGGCTTGCCCCGCGATGAGGCCACCCAGGCCAACATCATTGCCTGTTCTGGCGCTATCGCGGGGCAAGCCCGCTCCTACAGAGGTCGCCTTATCAGGCCACTTCGGCCTGATACCCCTCTTCACGAATCGCCGCCAGGATCTGATCCGCCGCCAGGGCACTTTCCACCCGCACCTGCCGCGCCGCCAGGTCCACTTCCACCCGCGCCGCCGCATCCTGCTCCTGCACCGCCCGGGTCACGCCCTTCACGCAATGGCCACAGGTCATGCCTTGCACATTGAACACTTGCATCGAGGTTGCCTCCTTGTGGGTTTTGCCCAGTCTCAGCCTTGCCATCGGGGCAAGGTCAAGTTCCGCGGAAAACGGCCGGGCTGGAAATCCGCGCGCGGCTCGGCCAAGCTGCGCCTTTGACGATTTTGGCAAGCAGGAGATTTTTCATGATCAGGGCAGCATTGGGCCTCGTCGGATTGCTGGGCGCACTGGCCGTCGTGCCACCGGTCAGCGCCGAGGGCAATTCGGACTACAGCGTGCTGATCATTTCCCGGGAACGCCTGGAAGTGGCCACCAGCTGCGAGATCGGCATCTACCTCAACGACCAGTTGTCCGGTCGCCTGTTCCAGGAGCAGGCGACTTCGTTCAACCTGCCGCCGGGCCCGGTGGATGTACGCCTGCGCCTGCTGCCAGGGCAGGTACCCGGCTGCGCGCCGGGCGTCGAGGACCAACGCAGCACGCGCCTGACCCTGCAGGCGGGCCAGATCAACAAGTACCGCATTGCGATGGGGCAAAATGGCCTGGTGCTGAAGCGAGCCGGCCTGGGCTATTGACCTTGCCCGCATGGCAAGGTTGATGCTGGAGGCCAGTCCACGGAGGAGAGAGCCATGCCCGCATCCACCACCTTCGACCTGCCGATCGCCGGCATGACCTGCGCCAGTTGCGCAGGTCGGGTCGAACGCGCCCTGCGCAAGGTCACCGGTACCGAACACGTCAGCGTCAACCTCGCCACCGAGCAGGCCCGGGTCCAGGCCCCGGCCGACAGCCTGCCGGCACTGGTCGGCGCGGTGCGCGACGCCGGTTACAGCGTCCCCACCCGCACCCTCGAACTGCAGATCGGCGGCATGACCTGCGCCAGTTGCGCCGGCCGGGTCGAGCGCGCCCTCGGCAAGCTGCCGGGGGTCGAGCAAGTCAGCGTCAACCTGGCCAGCGAACGCGCTCACCTCGAAGTGCTCGAGGGCGTCGACGACGGCGCGCTGATCGCCGCGGTCGAGAAGGCCGGCTACAGCGCCACCCTGCCGCGTACTCCCCACGATGACCAGGCCCAGGCCCGACGCCGCCTGCGCAACGAACGCCTGGCGGTCGGCGCCGCCCTGCTGCTGGCCCTGCCACTGGTGCTGCCGATGCTGGTGCAACCCTTCGGCCTGCACTGGATGCTGCCGGCCTGGGCGCAGTTCCTGCTGGCCACCCCGGTGCAGTTCATCCTTGGCGCGCGCTTTTATGTCGCCGCCTGGAAGGCCGTGCGCGCCGGTGCCGGCAACATGGACCTGCTGGTCGCCCTGGGCACCAGCGCCGGCTACGGCCTGAGCCTGTACCAATGGGCCAATGCCCACGCCGGCATGGAACCGCACCTGTATTTCGAAGCCTCGGCGGTGGTGATCGCCCTGGTGCTGCTGGGCAAGTACCTGGAAAGCCGCGCCAAGCGCCAGACCGCCAGCGCCATCCGGGCACTGGAAGCCCTGCGCCCGGAACGCGCCGTGCGCGTGCTCGACGGGCGCGAGGAAGACGTTGCCATCAGCCAGCTGCGCCTCGACGACGTGGTGCTGGTCAAGCCCGGCGAGCGCTTCCCGGTCGATGGCCAGGTGCTCGAAGGCAGCAGCCATGCCGATGAAGCCCTGATCAGTGGCGAAAGCCTGCCGGTGCCCAAGCAGCCCGGCGACGCGGTGACCGGTGGCGCCATCAACGGCGAAGGCCGTTTGCTGGTGAAGACCCTGGCGCTGGGCACCGAGACCGTGCTCGCCCGCATCATCCGCCTGGTCGAGGACGCCCAGGCGGCCAAGGCGCCGATCCAGAAGCTGGTCGACCGGGTCAGCCAGGTGTTCGTCCCCGCGGTGCTGGTACTGGCCCTGGTCACCCTGGTCGGCTGGTGGCTGGCAGGCGCACCGCTGGAAACCGCGCTGATCAACGCCGTCGCCGTGCTGGTGATCGCCTGCCCCTGCGCCCTGGGCTTGGCCACGCCCGCCGCGATCATGGCCGGCACCGGCGTCGCCGCCCGCCACGGTATCCTGATCAAGGACGCCGAAGCGCTGGAGCGCGCGCATGCGGTCAACCGCGTGGTGTTCGACAAGACCGGCACCCTCACCTCCGGCAGCCCGCGCATCGTCCATCAGCAGGCCAGCAGCGGCGACGACAACGAACTGCTGCGCCTGGCCGGCGCCCTGCAACGTGGCAGCGAACACCCCTTGGCCAAGGCGGTGCTCGATGCCTGCGCCGAACGCGATCTTGACGTACCGCAAGTGGCCGACAGCCAGTCCCTCACCGGCCGTGGCATCGCCGGCCAGGTGGATGGCCGCGAGCTCGCCCTGGGCAACCGCCGCCTGCTCGACGAGAGCCGGTTGGTGCCGGGCGAATTGGCGGCCAGCGCCCAGGCCTGGGAGGCCGAGGGCCGTACCTTGTCCTGGTTGATCGAGCGTGGCAGCCAGCCCCGCGTGCTGGGCCTGTTCGCCTTTGGCGACAGCCTCAAGCCCGGTGCCGACCAGGCCATCGCCGCCTTGCATGCCCGCCACATCAGCAGCCACCTGCTGACTGGCGACAACCGCGGCAGCGCCAAGGTGGTGGCCGAGGCCCTCGGCATCGACGACGTGCACGCCGAAGTGCTGCCGGCGGACAAGGCCGCCACGGTGGCCGCACTCAAGCAGCAGGGCGTGGTGGCCATGGTCGGCGACGGCATCAACGATGCCCCGGCGCTGGCGGCCGCCGATATCGGCATCGCCATGGGCGGTGGCACCGACGTGGCCATGCAGGCGGCCGGCATCACCCTGATGCGCGGCGACCCGCGCCTGGTGCCCGCCGCCCTGGAGATCAGCCGCAAGACCTACGCGAAGATCCGCCAGAACCTGTTCTGGGCATTCATCTACAACCTGATCGGCATCCCCCTGGCCGCGCTGGGCTACCTCAATCCGGTGCTGGCCGGCGCCGCCATGGCGCTGTCCAGCGTCAGCGTGGTGAGCAATGCCCTGTGGCTGAAGACCTGGAAACCCACCGCCATCGACCAGGAGGCCCCATGAACATCGGCCAGGCCGCCCGCCGCAGCGGGCTCAGCGCCAAGATGATCCGCTACTACGAGTCCATCGGCCTGCTGCGTCCCGCCACGCGCAGCGAAAGCGGCTACCGGCTGTACCAGCAGGAGGACCTGCACAGCCTGGCGTTCATCAAGCGCTCGCGCGACCTGGGTTTTTCCCTGGAGGAAGTCGCCAGGCTGCTGACCCTGTGGCAGGACCGCCAGCGCGCCAGCGCCGACGTGAAGGCCCTGGCCACGCAGCATATCGAGGCGCTGAACAAGCGCATCGAGGAGCTGGTGAGCCTGCGCGACACCCTTGGCGAGCTGGTGGCCCACTGCCAGGGCGATGACCGGCCGGATTGTCCGATCCTCAAGGACCTGGCCAATGGCAGCGGGTGCTGTCACTGACGGCGGCCACTCCTGAAGAAACACGCAACCCATTGATTTAGCTTGACCCTGTGGAAGCGGGTTTACCCGCGAAGAATCCAGCGCGGTGTATGGCACCGGCTCCGCCGGTGTTCGCGGGCAAGCCCGCTCCCACAGGGTAAGCGACTCTCTCTCGGGTGTTATTCCCTGCGCGACAGCGCAAGGCAATCTCTTACAGGCGCAGCTCCCCTGGGGTCGCGCCGAACAGCTGGCGGAATGCGGCGATATAGGCCGAGGTCGAGTCATACCCGCAGCCCAGCGCGGCCTGGGTGACGCTCTCCCCGGCCTCCAGCAGCGCCAGCGACGACAGCAGGCGCATGCGCTGGCGCCAGTTGCGAAAGCTCAGGCCTGTCTCGCGCTGGAACAGGCGCATCAGGGTCTTTTCCGATACCCCGAGTTGCACCGCCCACTGCTGCAGGGTCTGGGGCTGGTCGGGGGTGGCGATCAAGCCGTTGCACAATACCAGCAGGCCCGGGTGGCGCGGCAGCGGCAGCGAGAAGCCCACCTGCGGCAGGGTGTGCAACTGGTCCAGCAACACGGCCACCAGCCGCGCCTCGGCACTGTCGCCTTCCGGGTAGTTCACCGCAAAGGTGCAGAACTGCTTGATCAGCTCCCGCGCCAGCGGTGTGACCTCCAATACCCGGCATTCGCCCGGCGCCCAGGGGCAGGCATCGCGGCGCACGTACAGGCTGCGCATCTCGGCCTGCATCGAGGTCAACACCTCGTGCTCGGTGCCGGCCGGGATCCACACGCCCCACTGCGGCGGGGCGAAGTAGCTGCCGTCGCTGGTGTAAACGCCAAGCACGCCGCTGATGGCGTAGGAAAACTGCACCCAGTCGTGCTGGTGACGGGTGGTCCAGGACCCGGCGCCCAGGCTCTCGGCACGGGCGTAGAGTGGCCTGGGCAGGTGGTCCAGGGCGGGGATGGGACGTGGTCCGGTGATCGACATGTTGAGGCCTGGTGTCTCGGGTCGGACAAGGGTACCAGCCAACTGATGGAACAACACAAGACGCAAGGATTTAATCGGAACTGCGTGGGAGCGGGCTTGTCCCGCGATCCGCATCGCGGGGCAAGCCCGCTCCCACGCTGGTGATGCTTGCCGGTGCGAAAGCGAAGCCAGCTTATTTCCGAGACAGGACACTAGCGCTCGACGATCGCCGTCACCCCCTGCCCGCCCGCCGCGCAGATAGAGATCAGCCCACGCCCCTTGCCACGCTCGCTCAGCAGCTTGGCCATGTTCGCCAGTATCCGCCCTCCCGTCGCCGCGAATGGATGCCCCGCAGCCAGCGAGCTGCCCTTCACGTTCAGCCTGGCGCGATCGATCGACCCCAGCGGCCCTTCGAGCCCCAGGCGCGTGCGGCAGTAGTCGGTATCCTCCCAGGCCTTGAGGGTGCACAGCACCTGGGCGGCGAAAGCTTCGTGGATCTCGTAGAAGTCGAAATCCTGCAAGGTCAGGCCATTGCGCGCCAGCAGCCGCGGCACCGCGTACACCGGTGCCATCAGCAGGCCTTCCTGGCCGTGGACGAAATCGACCGCCGCCGCCTCGCCGTCCACCAGGTAGGCCTGCACCTTCAAGCCCTGCGCCTCGGCCCAGGCCTCGCTGCCGAGCAACACCAGCGAGGCGCCATCGGTCAGCGGCGTGGAATTGCCCGGCGTCAGCGTGCCCAGACCACTGCGCTCGAACACCGGCTTGAGCTTGACCAACTGCTCCAGGGTCAGGTCGGCGCGCAGGTTGTTGTCCCGGGTCAGGCCAAGGTAGGGCGTGAGCAGATCGTCGTGCCAGCCCTCGCGGTAGGACGCCGCCAGGTGCTGGTGGCTGAGCAGTGCCAGTTCATCCTGCTCCTCGCGGCCGATCTGCCAGGTCTGCGCCATGCGCTCGCAATGCTCGCCCATCGACAGCCCCGTGCGCGGCTCGCCATTGCGCGGCAGCTCGGGCTTGAGCAGGCCCGGACGCAGTTTCAAAAAGGGCTTGAGACGTTCGCCGAGGCTCTTGCCGCGGTTGGCCTGCAGCAGGACCTGCCGCAGCCCTTCGCTCACGGCGATAGGCGCGTCCGAGGTGGTGTCGACACCCCCGGCAATGCCACTGTCGATTTGCCCCAGGGCAATCTTGTTGGCCACCAGCAACGCGGCTTCCAGGCCGGTGCCGCAGGCCTGCTGGATGTCGTAGGCCGGCGTCTGCGGCGACAGCCTTGAGCCGAGCACGCACTCGCGGGTCAGGTTCATGTCACGCGAATGCTTGAGCACCGCGCCGGCCGCCACCTCGCCCAGGCGCAGGCCGTGCAGCCGGTAACGCTCCACCAGGCCTTCGAGGGCCGCCGTGAGCATCGCCTGGTTGCTGGCCTTGGCGTAGGCGCCGTTGGAGCGGGCGAAGGGAATCCGGTTGCCACCCAGGATTGCGACCCGGCGAATTGACTGCATGCCTGTTCCTCCTGAAACAATTTGAGCCTTAAGCCTAGGTTCTTTTCACGCATCCGAACGACCCTGCCACAAACTTGGTCCACACTTGCATGCTTGCCTTCAGGGAGAACCGTACATGAGCGACCGCTATCTGGGCTTTGCCAACTCCACCCTCGGACGAAAACTGGTCGATGCCCTCGGCCTGCCCCGCCCGGTGCCGCTGGAGCGCTGGCAGGCCGGACGCCTGCGCCCCATCGAGGGCGCGCTGGTGCTGGGCGGCGGGCCGCTGGCAGGCCAGGTGGCGGCGATCGCCCCGCGTCTGACGGCCGACTGCTACGGCTTCGGCAGCCAAGCGCTCGAGGCCCCCGCCTGGGTCGCGGGTCTCGGGCCGAAGCTCAAGGCGGTGGTGTTCGATGCCAGTCACCTGTCCGACAGCGATGACCTCAAGCAGTTGCGCGAATTTTTCCAACCCCTGCTGCGCAGCCTGGCCTCCAGCGCCCACGTGGTGATCCTCGGGCGTGCGCCAGAAGCCGTGGTCGATGCGCATGCCAGCGTCGCCCAGCGCGCCCTCGAAGGCTTCAGCCGCTCGCTGGCCAAGGAGCTGCGTAATGGCGCCACGGCCAACCTGCTGTATGTCGCCGAAGGCGCCGAAAGCCAGCTCGAGGGCGCGCTGCGGTTCTTCCTTTCGCCCAAGAGCGCGTTTGTTTCCGGCCAGGTCCTGCGCCTGGCGCCCTGCGCCGCCCAGGTACAGGACTGGACTCGGCCGCTGGCCGGCCGTCACGCGCTGGTCACCGGCGCCGCCCGGGGTATCGGTGCGGCGATTGCCGAGACCCTGGCCCGGGACGGCGCCGAGGTGACGCTGCTCGACGTGCCCCAGGCCCAGCGCGACCTCGACGCCCTCGCCGCGCGCCTGGGTGGCCGTGCCCTGGCGCTGGACATCTGCGCCGCCGATGCCGCCGCGCAGTTGCTCGAAGCCCTGCCCCAGGGCCTGGATATCGTCGTGCACAACGCCGGCATCACCCGCGACAAGACCCTCGCCAACATGACCCCGGAGTACTGGGACGCGGTGCTGGCCGTCAACCTCAAGGCGCCCCAGGTGCTGACCGAGGCGCTGTTCGAGGGCGGCAAGCTGCACGCGGATGCGCGCATCACCCTGCTCGCCTCGGTCAGCGGCATCGCCGGCAACCGTGGCCAGTCCAACTATGCGGCCAGCAAGGCCGGGCTGATCGGCTTCGCCCAGGCCTGGGCGCCACGCCTGGCCGAACAGGGCGCCAGCATCAACGCCGTGGCGCCGGGCTTCATCGAGACGCACATGACCGCAGCCATGCCCATGGGCCTGCGCGAGGCCGGCCGGCGCCTGAGCTCGCTGGGCCAGGGCGGCTTGCCGCAGGACGTCGCCGAAGCCATCGCCTGGCTCAGCCAGCCAGGCTCGGGCGCGGTCAATGGCCAGGCCCTGCGGGTCTGCGGCCAGGCCTTGATGGGAGCCTGACCATGACCCGACCCTGGCACGACCTGCACAGCCCCGACTCACGGCTAAGCCTGTACCTGCGCGCCCTCGGCAAACGCAAGATCCGTGGCAGCCAGCTGCCGGAGCAGGGCCTGCGCTGCTTCCTGCGGGTCGATCCCGCCAACCTGGCGGCCTACCGCCGGCTCTGCCACTTCGCCGACGACGGCCGCCTGCCGGGTACCTACCCGCACATCATGGCCTTCAGCTTGCAACTGCAGCTGCTCACCGCCGAGGCGTTTCCCTTCCCGCTGCTGGGGCTGGTGCACCTGCACAACAGCCTGCAGGTGCTGCGCCCCCTGGGCGGCATCGACGGGCTGCGCTTCGCGGTGTATGCCGACAACCTGCAGCCCCATGAAAAGGGCGGCACCTTCGACCTGGTGACCGAGGCCGAGGATGGCCTTGGCCTGCTCTGGCGCGAGACCAGCCGCATGCTGGTGCGCGGCCTCAAGCTTGACGCGCCAGCGGCCGACCTGACCGAAACGACGCCCGCCGCGCTGCCCGAGGCGACCCGCTGGTATGCCGACGGCGATATCGGCCGGCGCTACGCCAGGGTCTGCGGCGACTACAACCCGATTCACCTGAGCAGCCTCACGGCACGCCTGTTCGGCTTCCCCAGGGCCATCGCCCACGGCATGTGGAGCAAGGCCATGGCGCTGGCGGCCTTGCAGGGGCACCTGCCCAAGACCGGGTATGCCTTCGCGGTGGACTTCCACAAGCCGGTGCGCTTGCCTTCGGAGGTGATACTGAGCGCCAGCGAGGCGGGGCCGAGCGGCGAGCTGCGCCTGGATGGCCACGGCGGGCTGCTGCATATGCTCGGCAGCTGGCGCACGCTCTGATCGGGCTTGCTTTGCAAGGCACCTCGCCGGAAGCTATGCGCCACGAGGAGACCCCGATGAACCTGCAAGAACTGACCGAACGCCTGCACCGCATCCGCGACACCAACGACTGGCGGGTGTTCCACAGCCCGAAGAACCTGGCCATGGCCGCCAGCGTCGAAATGGCTGAACTGGTAGAGATCTTCCAGTGGCTGAGCGAGGACCAGTCCCGCCAGCTGCCCGCCGACAAACTCGCCCATGCCGGTCAGGAAGTGGGCGATATCGTCCTTTACCTGTTGCTGCTGTGCAGCGAACTGGGCCTGGACATGGACGAGGTGGTGCGGGCCAAGCTCGCCGACAGCGAGAGGCGCTTCGGCAAATGAACGACCGTCACTTCGATGAACTGGCCAGCCGCTTCGCCGAGAAGATCTATGGCGGCGCCAAGGGCGCCATCCGCCTGGCGGTGCTCCAGGCCGACCTGGCTGAAGCCCTGCCCGACCGTCCGCTGCGGGTGCTCGACATCGGCGCGGGCCTCGGCCACATGGCCCTGTGGCTGGCCCAGCGCGGCCACCAGGTAACCCTTGCCGAACCCGCCGCGCCGATGCTCGACGGTGCCCGCGCGCGCTTTGCCGAGGCCGGCCAACAGGCGACCTTCATCCAGGCGCCCTGGCAGGACCTGCTCGGCCAGCTCACCGAGCCGTACGACCTGGTGCTGTGCCACGCGGTGCTCGAATGGCTGGCCGAGCCCGAGAGCATCCTGCCGGTCCTGCATCAACTGACCGCGCCGGGAGGCTGGTTGTCGCTGGCCTTCTACAACCGCGACGCACTGGTCTACCGCAACCTGCTCAAGGGGCATTTCCGCAAGCTGCGGCACAATCGCCTGGCCGGTGAAAAGCAGAGTCTCACGCCACAGAAACCACTTGATCCGCGCGAGCTCAAGGCGCAACTTGAAGCTCTGTGGAAGGTCGAAAGCGAGAGCGGTGTACGGGTATTCCACGACTACATGCCCAAGGAGTTCCAGGACAAGGCCGAGCTGCTCGATCTGCTGGAGATGGAACTGGCGCACCGCCGCCATCCCAGCTTCGCCGGCCTGGGCCGCTACCTGCACTGGATGTGCCGCCCCCACTGACCCGCTTGCCAGGAGGATCCATGCCGTATCGTCTGCTCTGCCTGGCCTTGCTCCCCCTCGCCCTGGCCGCCTGCCAGGGCAGCAACCCCTATGTCGCCAGCGGCAAGCCGCTGCCACCGGCGCCGCCCCAGGCCGCCAGGACCTTCGATGCCAGTGCCTATCCCGCGCCGGCACGCGACTACGGCCGTTATCGCAGCTGGAGCTGGCGCAACAACCAGCCACCCGGAGGCCTGGTCAACGCGACGCCGGGCCAGCTGGCCGACGCGGTGAGCGGCGCCCTCGACCAGCACGGCCTGCGCCCGGCCCACAATGCCCCCGCCGACCTGCTGGTCAGCGCCGACGTACGCCTGGAACGGCGCCTGCGCCAGGTGCGCGACTACGACTACGATCCCTACTACGGCCCCTACCCCTACGGTAGCGTCGGCTACGGTGGCTACCGCAACGGCTATGGCGGCTACGCCAGCGTGCCGATCGTGCGCACCTACGAAGTCGAAGTGATGGTGGTGCGCATCGACCTGTTCGATGCCCGCAACGGCCAGCCGGTGTGGAGCGCCAGCGCCGAAAGCGGCAGCGACAAGGACTCGCCGCGTGAACGCGAAGGCGCCCTGCGCGAGTCGGTGAGCAAGGCGATGAACGGCTATCCTCCAAGCTAACGTTCAACGGAGAACCACCATGTTGCGCCGTCTCGTTCTACTGTCCTTCGCCCTGCTGCTGGCCGCCTGTTCGAGCAACAACGTGCAGCACGACTTCGATGCCAGCCGCGATTTCGCCGCTTACCGCAGTTGGGCCTGGCTGGAGCCGGGCCTGCAATATCGCCCGGACGACCCGCGGATCAAGAGCGACCTGACCGAGCAACGCATTCGCCAGGCGGTCGCCGGCCAGCTCGACCAGCGCGGCCTGCGCCCGGTCCAGGGCAATGCCCGGGCGGATGTGAAGGTGCGCGCCTACCTGATCGTCGAGGACCGCCAGCAGCAGATCACCACCAACTACGGCGGGGCCTGGGGTGGCTACTGGGGCGGTTACTGGGGCGGACCGATGTACAACGAGACGCGCAGCGTCGACTACAAGGTGGCGACCATCCAGGTCGACCTGTTCGACGGACGTGACGGCAAACTGGTATGGCGCGGCAGCGCCGAGCAGATCATGAACAACTACCCGCCCAGCCCGCAGGAGCGCAACGCGGCGATCCAGAAGACCGTGACCCAGGTGCTGAGCAACTACCCGCCGCATTGAACCTTGTGCTGTCGCGTGGAGGACAGCGTTGCAAGCACCACCAGCGTGGGAGCGGGCTTGCCCCGCGATCACCGGCAAAGCCGGTGCCATGCACCACATCGCGGGGCAAGCCCGCTCCCACGCGGCTCCAGCCAAATCAAAGAATTTCGGTATGTTCCATAAGGGCGTAACAGCAGGCAAGGCAACTTGCCATCACCTTGACTACACTCCTTGCACCGCCGCCGCGCTGCCGGGCCACAGGCCGGCAAAGGAGTGCCCGTGGTTCCCCGTTCCGCTGTGCGCCAACGCGGCGCGATCGGCCTGATGGCCGCGCTGACCATGGGCCTGGCCCTGGTGTTCATGCTCCTGACCGTCGACAGCGGCCGCCTCTACCTCGAACAACGCAAGCTGCAGCGCATCGGCGACATGGCCGCCCTGGAAGCCGCCGAGCACGGCGGCGTCTGCAGCGGCAGCGGCCCACAGGCCTCCACCCTGGCCCGCACCGCGGCCACCCGCAACGGCCACTCGCCCTTCAATCCACTGATCGCCAGCTGTGGCTACCTGCGCACCGGCATCGACAACCTGCGCACCTTCAACGCCGACAACGCGCGCAACGAGGCGATCAAGGTCGAGGTCAGCAACGTGGTGGTCACCAGCGTCGCCGGCGGGGTGTACGCGCTGGTCCAGGGCGGCGCCATCGCCCGCACCACCACCCTGCGCGCCAGCGCGGTGGCCGGCAGCCCCGGGACGCCCCAGGCGCGGCTGAGCATCCGCACCACCCTGGCCACCGTCAACTCGACCCAGGGTTCGGTGCTCAACGCCCTGCTCAAGGCCCTGGGCGGCTCGGCGCAGCTCGATGTGCTGGGCTGGCAGGGCATCGCCAACACCCAGCTCGACCTGTTGAAGTACCTCGACCAGCTGGCCGTGGACCTGCACCTGGATATCGGCGACTACCAGCAACTGCTCAATGCCGACACCAGCGCCACCGTGCTGCTGCAGGCCGCGGTCAAGGTGCTGCAGCAAAGCGGCGCCGCCGTCGATGTGATAACCAACCTGGGCAAGCTGGCGGCGGACCTGCCGGTGGGCGGCCTGCAACTGGGCGAGCTGCTCGACCTGCAGAACGGCACGGCCCAGGCCGGCCTGGATGCCAGCATCCAGCTGCTGCAGCTGGTGCAAGGGGTGATCCAGCTGGCGGCCAGCGAGCACGCGGTCAACGCCAACCTGCCGATCAATGTGCTCGGGCTGGTCAATGGCCGCGTGCAACTGCGGGTGATCGAGCCCCCGCAGATCTCGGCGGTGGGCGACCCGCGCACGGACGAGCTGCGCATTCATACCGCCCAGATCCGCGCGTTGGTGTCACTCGACCTGCCCCTGCTGAGCGGCATCGCCGGGCTGCTCAACGCCGTGCTGGACCTGGCCGCGCCACTGACCAATGTGCTCAACAACCTGCTCAGCCTGAACCTGCTGGGCACCGTGCAGTCGCTGACCTGCGCCCTGGGCATTCCGTGCAAGGTCAGCGACATCAAGCTGCTGGACGGCCAGGTGCATATCGATATCGGCATCGAAGTGGCCGAAGGCAGCAGCCGCCTGCGCCCGGCACCACCCGACAACTACACCTGCACCCCGAAAAGCCTGACCACCCTCACCCAGCGCTCGGCGGCGAAGATCGCCATCGGCAGGTTCGATTCCCCGGCGGACTTCCTCAGCAACGGCACCACCGTGGTCAAGGCCCTGCCGGTCATCGATATCGGCACCAATGTCTGCAGCCGCCTGCTGATCCTGCCGCCGTCCTGCGGCACACGGGTGCCCTATGCCGGCGGTGGCATAGGCCTGCGGGTGGACAGCAAGCTGCTGGGCAATGGCCCGGTCGAAAAGACACTGCTGTTCAGCGGCGCCCACGCCCCGACCGAAATCGGCCAGGAACCTGCCTACCAACCCATGGACAGCGACCAGGCCCAGGTGGTGGCGAGCCTGTCCGACACCCTGGCGGGCATCCACCTGGAAGCCTACAAGCCCACCGGCAATGGCGGCCTCGGCCAGGTGCTGGTGCTCACCGCCGGACTGCTGGACGGGGTGAAGAACATCCTCGAACCGGTCATCAAGAACCTGCTCGGCCCCCTGCTCGATCCCCTGGTCAACGGCTTGCTCAAGGTGCTCGGCATCGACCTGCTCGACGCCCAGGTCGGCACCAACCTCAGTTGCGCCAGCGGCCACGCTCAACTGGTGCTGTGAAGGGGCAGCTCGACCCGGAAGCACGCGCCGTCGGCGCCGTTGTCCACGCTCAGGCGGCCTCCCATCTGGCTGACGATGCCATGGCTGACCGACAGGCCCAGCCCGGTGCCGACCCCGGCCGGCTTGGTGGTGAAGAAGGGTTCGAAGATCCGCTCGTGCAACTGCGGATCGATCCCGCCGGCGTTGTCCTCCACCAGCAGCCATAAGCATCCGCCATGCAGCGCCTGGCGTACCCGGATCCACGGCTGTGCCACCTGCTTTTCCAGCAAGGCGTCACGGGCGTTGACCATCAGGTTGATCAGCACCTGTTCCAGCTGGTCCTGGTGCCCGAGCACCTGCGCCAAGGCCTCCGGCGGTTCCAGGCGCAGCGTCACGCCCTTGCCGCGCAGGCCTTCCTCGAGCAACGCCCCGGCGCCTTCCACCGCGGCCCAGGCGGCGAAGCACTCGCGCTCGACCGCCGAGCGCCGGCCATACACCCGCATATGGTCGACCAGTCGGGCGGCGCGCTCGACCTGGGCCTCGATACGGCGCAGCTTGTCCTGCAGGTAGGCCTGATCGGCGGCGCCGTTCTCCAGGCGCTTGAGGGTGTTGGCCACCGCCATGCGCATCACGTTGAGCGGCTGGTTGATCTCGTGCAGCAGGCCGGTGGCCAGCTCGCCGAGGGTCGCCATCTTCGCGCCCTGCAGCAATTGCTGCTGGCTGCGCCGCACCTCGGTGTTGTCGCGCCCCACGGCCTGGACCTCCAGCAGGTTGCCGTCGGCGTCGAACAAGCCACGGTCGGCCCAGACCCACCAGGCGTGCTCGCGGCCGGGCAATTGCAGGCAGATCTCCGCGCTGCTCACCGGCTGCTCCGGGGTCAGCGCCCGCAGGCGCAGGAGAAAGGCCTCGCGCTGGCCGGCAGACAGCCACTGCCCAAGGTCGGCACCCTGCAACTGCTCAGGCGTGCAGCCCAGGTAATCGCCCAAGGGTCGGTTGCCGAACAATACAGTCAGGTCCGGGCGATAGCGGCAGATCATCGCCGGCGAGTCCTCCACCAGTACGCGGTAGCGCTCCTCGCTCTGGCGCATGCGCTCGGCGGCCTCGGTGGCTTCGCTGACGTCCAGCCACAGGCCGACCACCTCCAGCGGCTGGCCGAGGTCGTCACGCAACAGGCGGGCCTCGTCGAGCATCCAGTGATAACCACCAAGGTGATCGCGCAGGCGATAGCGACAACGCACTTGACCATCACGCAACAGGCTGCGGGTGCGCTCCAGCCACAGCGGGCGGTCGTCCGGATGCACCGCCAGGCCCGGCTGGCGCGCCTGCTCGCTGTCGGCCGCCCAACCCAGCAACGGCGCCAGGCTGGCGCTGTAGAAGTCGCTGTGCAGTGCGCCTTCGGCATAGCGCTGCACGTAGATCACCGCGGGTGAGCGGGCGATGAGGTTCTCCAGGCGCGCACGGGCCGCGCCGGCCTGCTGTTCCTGGGCCTTGAGGGCGCTGATATCGAGCAGGAAGCCGCGCAACTGGTCGCCCCGGCCCTGGCCGGCCCAATGGAACCAGCGCGGCGGCGCCAGGGGATCGGGGTCCGGCAAACGCACGCTGAGGCTCAGCGCTTGCCCGTCACGGGCCTGGTCCAGGGCCAGTTGCGCCGGCTCGCGGTCCGCCGGGTGCAGGCGGGCGAGCCATTGGTCAAGGCTGATCCGGTTCGCCAGCCCGAGGGTCGCGGCCAGGGCCGGGTCCAGCTGCAGCTCGCCGTGCGCCGGCCATTCCCACCAACCTGCGCCCAGCTGGCGCTGCAGATCATCAAGGTGATGGGCCTGATGCTGCAGTTGCTGGCGGCGATGGCGCACCAGCAGCGGCTCGGTCAAGGTCCGCACCAGCGCCAGGGCCATGTCGACCGGGGGCGCCTGCCGCGCCCCGGCGCACAGCACCCAGGCCTCGGCCTCCAGGCCCTGGCGGTAGGGCACCAGGAACAGCGACGTACCACCGCACAGGGCGAGCAGTTCGGGGTCGTCATCAACCTTGACCAGGGTATGGGCCGGCCAGCGGTCCAGGCGCTCGCGCAGCCTGCGATCGTCGGGCCAGGGCCAGGTCTCGTCGCTGCTGGCGTAGTCGCGCCAGCCACCCGGCTCGCGCAGCATCAGCCGCAGCGCGGCCGCCTGCCAGTGCTCGGCCAGGCTGTGCAGCTGTTCGCGGGTCGTCTGCAGCAGGCGCTCGCTGCCGCATTCGCGCAGGGCGTGGCCGATCTCGCTGAGCAAGGGGCGCTGACGGTCCCAGCGCTGTTCGCGCAACAGGTCGCCGATATCGAACAGCTGCAGCATCCAGCCCTGGTCATGGCGCTGCAGCCAGCCACGGGTGTGCAACGCATGGCCCATGACGGTGTGAAAGTCCAGGTCCAGGGGCTGGCCCTGCCAGTCGGCGGGCTGCCCTTCGAGCACCAGCCAGCTGTGGCGTTCCAGATAGTCGTGCACCCGCGCCCCCGCCTGTCCGGGCAAGGCCAACAAACTGCGCAGCGGACCGCCCAGGCGCAGCACCCGCGCCTGGTCGTCGAGCCACAGCTGCAGGCCAATGGCCGGCGCCACTTCGGGCGTCTGGGACGGGGCCGGCGCGGCGAACCAGCGATCGAACAGGCTACCACTCACAGTTGCAGGCTCGCCTGGGCCTGCAGCCGCGCGGGCAGCTTAGGTACGTCACCGACCACCGGCAGCACCAGGGTCGGCAGCACCCGCGTCAGGCGCGAGCGCGGGTAGTCGATCGCCACGGTTAGCACCTTGTCCACTCCAACCGTGACCCGGGTGTCGGTGAGCACGTTGAACCCCAACGCGTTGGGCATCCACGCCAATTGCTGGCCGATCACCTGGCGGGCCAGCCCCTGCACGTCCAGCTCAAAGGTCTGGCTGGTCGGGTCCACGGCCACGCAGCGGCGCACCGCCTCGCTGCTGGCCTGGTTGAACGACTGCAGCATCAGCATCGGCAGGGCGTAGCTGACCAACCCGTAGAACACCGCGAAAAACACCATGAATACCGCGACAAACTCGATGGCTGCCGCGCCTTTTTGCCGTCCCGCCGGGCTTGCTTTCATGATCGCGTCTACCCTGACTGTGAGACCTGTCTGAAAGCATAGAACCGTTCAACGAATAGGGATGGCAATTTGCCAATGCAAAGCATTGTTCTCCTGATGTGGCTTGCCTTGTGCACCGAACAAGATGTCCGTGAACGGCAAATCTCCAACGCCCTTACCCTCGGGGTCGCGGCGTGCGCCCTGGCCTGGCTGTTCGCCACCGGACGCAGCTGGATTGGCGCCGACGCCAGCGAGGCCGGCTGGGCCCTGGCCATCGTCATGCTGCTCACCCTGCCCGGCTACATGCTCGGCCGCTTCGGCGCCGGCGACGTCAAGCTGATGGGCGCCCTGGCCCTGGCCACCAGCCCGCAGTACGTGCTCGGCACCTTCATCGGCGCCGGGGTCACCGTGCTGGCCTGGATGTTCGGCCGGCGACGCCTGTGGACCCTGCTCAATCCCAAGGTGAAAAAGCGCCTGCAGGCGCTGGCCGAACAGGTCGGCGACAAGCAGCCCTTTGCCCCGTATGTGCTGGCCGGCTTCCTGTTGACGGCCGTCTGGATCCAATAACCGACCGCTGGGTCGCTTCCATGAGCTAGATGCATGTACATAATTGCAAAGTGCGACTACTTTTCTACCTGCCAGAGCCTCTGGCCCGGGAGCAGAGCCGATACAACAGGGAGTTGATCGTGAATAAATCTGTCAGTGAGGTGAAAGTGCTGGTGGTCGACGACCAGCCAGTGATCGTCGAAGAGTTGTGCGAATTTCTCGAAAGCGAGGGCTACCGTTGTGTGCCCGCCCATTCCACCGGCCAGGCCATCGACTGCTTCAAAGCCGACGAGACCATCGGTTTGATCCTGTGCGACCTGCACATGCCCGAGCGCGATGGCATCGAGCTGGTCCGCACCCTCAAGCAGATCGCCGGGCCGCAGCGCATGTTCGAGGCGATCATGCTGACCGGTCGCGCCGACAAGCAGGACGTGATCCGCGCGCTGCGCGAGGGCTTCGCCGACTACTACCAGAAACCCATGGACCTCGACGAACTGCTCGAAGGGGTGCGCCGACAGGAAGCGGCGCTGCTCGAACGGCGCCGCAACTTCCGCGAGCTGGGCAGCCTCAACCAGCGCCTGCAGGAGCTGGCCGAGTCCATCGACGATCTCTACCAGGACCTGGAAAAAGCCCGGGGCCAGGGCACCCACCGCCGCGCCAGCGACGCCGAGGACGGCGAGGCGGAGCTGCCCGCCGCCTTCGAGAAGCTGTCACCGCGCCAGCTTGAGGTGGCCCGGCTGGTGAGCAAGGGCAAGACCAACTACCAGATCGCCTGCGAGCTGGGCATCACCGAAAACACGGTGAAGCTCTATGTGTCGCAGGTGCTGCGCCTGACCCACATGCACAACCGCACGCAGCTGGCGCTGGCGTTGACCCCGCGTTCGTCGCCGGTGCACCAGCGGTTTACCACGCACTGACCTTGTGAATACCGCATCTTTGTAGGAGCGGCCTTGTGCCGCGAAAGGGTTGCGAAGCAGCCCTGGACTCCAGCATTCATGCAAAGATTGCGGGGCCGCTTTGCGGCCCTTTCGCGGCACAAGGCCGCTCCTACACGCATCGTGCCAGTGTTGTGCGATATCAATTGTTCGACGAACTGATCTTGGTCCAGCGATAGAAGTCAGGAATCGCGTACTTGTAGCTGTCCAGCCAGCGCTGCATGGCCTGGTCGCGCTCCTTGTCGGTCTGTTCCTGGCGCACGCTGGAGGCCTGGCGATTGCTCGCCTGCACCTGCAGCAGGGCCTCGGTGGCGGTTTGCGGACGCGGTTGGCGCGGTGGTTCTTCGGCCTGCGCCAGCAGCGGTGTGGCCAGGCAGGCCAGGACGATCCAGGGCTTGAACATGATCACCTCCCGATCAGTTGATGGCCGCGGCCGAGGATTCGGTCGCCGCCAGCGGGCCACGCCCGTTGGACCTGATGCGCTGGGCCCGGGCCTGGGCCTCGGCGAACTGCTCGGGCTTCAGGCGCAGGCGATTGACCAGATCCTCCGCCTGGCGCCAGTTGTCCTGCACCAGCGACAGGGTCACCAGGTTCACCGCCGGCAGCGGGTTGTCGTCCTTGAGCTCGATGGCAGTGAGAAACTCGAAGCGCGCCTGTTCGTGGTTGCCCAGGTTCATCTGCACCACACCCAGGTCGTTGCGCACCTTCTCGTCGGTGGGTGCCAGGCGTGCCGCCCGCTGCAGGTTGCGCAGGGCCTGGACGTCATCACCACGGGCCGAGGCCAGCTGGCCCAGGCCGTGCTCGCCCTCGGCGGCCAGGCAGCCGCCAAGCAGGCTGCGGTAGAGCGGCTCGGCCTCGCCGCGCCCGAGCTGGCGCAGCACCTTGGCCTTGCGCAGGCGGACCTGGTCGAGGGTGTCGGGCAGCTGTTCGAGGTGGGCCAGGCCCGCGTGCGGGCGACCCTCGCTGATCATCTGGTCGGCCATGTCCAGGCTCAGTTGCTGGTCGGCGTCGGGCTTGCCGCAGGTGCCGCCACCGAGCAGACGGGCCAGGCCTTCGGGGGGCTGGCCAGCGCAGCCGGTGAGCAGCAACAGGGTGCTTAGCAGCAGAATCGTTTTCATTGCATTTCCCCCTCTCCAATGCCACCTCTGTAGGAGCGGCCTTGTGCCGCGAAAGGGCTGCAAAGCAGCCCCAGCCATTTTCGCCATGGTCGAGAACCTGGGGCCGCGTTGCGGCCCTTTCGCGGCACAAGGCCGCTCCTACATTCCATGTTCATGAGCCCAAGGCCCGCGCCAGCGCGGAAAAACCTGGCCCGGCCAGGACGATCAGCAACGCCGGGAACAGGAACACCATCATCACCGCCGACATCTTCGCCGACATCTTCGACACCCGCTCCTGCAGGCCAGTCAGGCGTCGGTCGTCGAGCAGTTCCTTGAGCGCCAGCAGCGATTTCATCGACCCACTGCCCTGCACCAGCAGCTGCTGGAGAATGACGCAGGTGTCGATCAGCTCATCCACCGCCAGCAGGCGCGCGGTCTTTTCCAGCTCAGGGCCCAGGGCCAGGCCGGAATCGACCCGCTGCAGGACCAGGCGCAATTCTTCACTGATGTTCGGCACCAGGCTGCGGCCTTCATGGGCCAGCACCCGCAGGGCCTGCTCCACCGCCAACCCGGTTTCGAAGAGGATGCGCAGCAACGGGATCAGCAGGCTCACCTCCTGGGCGATCTGCCGCTGGCGCCGCGCCGCCGCCAGCACCAGCAGGCGCTTGGGCAGCAGGTAACCCGCGCCCATCGCGCAGAGCACCAGCACGCCCCAGTGCCCGCGGTTTTCGCCGGGCAGGCCATGGGCCAACAGCAGCGCCACGCTCACCGCCAGCAGCGGCAGGCCCAGCTGCACGGCGGCGAACAGCGCCCGTTGCCGGCTGCGCCGCCAGCCCAGGCGGTCGAGCAGCGTCTGGGTCTCGCCATCCAGTCGTTGCAGGCGCCGCCCCAGCGGACTGCTGCCCAACCACTGCAACCAGTCGCCGAGCCGCTCGTCACGGGCCAACCGTCCCTGCAGCCGCCGCGCCACCCGCTGACGGGCCCGCCACTGCTGCGCGGCCTGCAAGGCCAGCAGCACGAACGCGGCGAACAGGAACAGCGCGCAGAGCAACATGGCCATGCTCACAGGCTCCTCATCATGCGCCACAACACCAGGCAGCCGACGGCCTGCAGGGCAAAGGCGAACAGCAGCATCAGCTGCCCGCTGCGGTCGTGCCACATCGCCAACAGGTAGGTGGGATTGGCGAACAGGAAGTAACCCACCATGGCCAGCGGCAGCGCGCCGAGGATCCACGCGGTAATGCGAGTCTCGCCGGTCATGGCGCGCAGCTGCCGATCACCCTGCTCATGCTCACGGATCAGCTTGATCAGGTTCTCCATCAGCTCGCTGGCATTGCCGCCGTGGCGCTGGTTGATGCGCAGCCCCAGGGCGAACATGCGCAGTTCGGCCTGGCCATACAGTTCGGCGAATTCGTTGACCGCGTCCTCCAGCGGCACGCCCAACTGCACGTTGCGCCGCACCCGCAGCATCGCCGAGCGCAGCGGCTCGCGGGTGCTGTCGACGCCACCGAGCACCGCCTCGTTCAGGGTGCGACCGGCCTTGAGGCTGCGCACGCTGTAGTCGAGCAGGCCGGGCAGTTGCTGGACGATCTGCTGCAGGCGCCGCCGGCAGCGCCAGGCCAGGTAGAAGTGGCCGAGCAAGGGCAGGCCGAACAACACCATCAACGCTGCCACCCAGCCCGCCAGCAGGCCGGCGAGCAGGGCCAGCGTCAGCCAGCCGAGTAGCCACGGCCGCGGGGAAAAATCGGCATGGGCCAGGCCCGCCCTTTGCAGCAGCGGGTCAAGCCAGTCGCGCCGGGCATTGGCGCTGCGCACAGCGCGGTAGGCCCGGCCCAGGCGCTCGAGGATGCGTTCCTCGCCGCGCTTGTACAGGCCCAGGCGCAACAGCAGCAGCGCCATGCCCAGGCACAGCGGCGACAGCGCCAGCAGCAGCGGGCCCATCACAGCACGCCCTCGTGGCGCAGCTTGCTCCCCGCCGGGTTCGGCGCCTCACGCAGAAAGCCATCGCCGCTGCGCCGGTCCAGGCGGAACAGGGTGTTGGTCACGTACACATCGTCGCGCACGCCGACCACTTCCAGCACCTCGCTGACGCAGCGCCGGCCATCGGCCAGGCGGGTCAGCTGGATCACCACGTCCAGCGCCGCGCAGATCATCTGCCGCAGGGTCTTCTCGGCCACCTGGCGGCCCGTCAGGCCGACCAGGGTCTCCAGGCGCAGCAGCGCGTCCTGGGCAGTGTTGGCGTGCACCGTGCTCATCGAGCCGTCATGGCCGGTGTTCATCGCGGTCATCACATCGAGCACCTCGGCGCCGCGGATCTCGCCGAGGATGATGCGGTCGGGGCGCATGCGCAGGGCGTTGCGGATCAGCTCGCTGGCCTTGATCTCGCCATGGCCCTCGGCATTTGGCGGGCGGGTCTCCAGGCGCACCACATGCGGGTGGTGCAGTTGCAGTTCGGCCACGTCCTCGATGGTCACCAGCCGCTCCTGGGGCGCGATCATCTGGCTGAGGATATTGAGCAGGGTGGTCTTGCCGGTACCGGTGCCGCCGCTGACCAGGATGTTGCAGCGCCGGCCCACGGCGCGCTCGAGGAAGTCGTAGATCGGCTGGTCGATGGCCCGGGTGGCCAGCAGGTCGGCGCTCTTGAGCATGTCCTGGCGGAACTTGCGGATCGACAGGCAAGGCCCGTCCAGGGCCACCGGCGGGATGATCGCGTTGACCCGGCTGCCGTCGGGCATGCGCGCGTCGACCATCGGCGACGACTCGTCCAGGCGCCGCCCGAGGGGCGCGAGGATGCGCTGCATCACTCGCTCGACATGGTGGGCGTCGATGAAACGCAGGTCGGTCTGTTGCAACAGCCCCGCCCGCTCGACGAACACCCGGTACGGGCCGTTGACCAGGATCTCGGTAACGCTCGGGTCGCGCAGCAGCACCTCCAGCGGCCCATAGCCGGTCAGCTCGTCGACGATCTCCTCGGCCAGGCGCTCCATCTCGTAGCGCGACAAAGCCAGGCGCAGGCGCGCCACATAGTCGCCCACCTGTTCCAATACGAACTGCGCCAGTACCGGACGCGCGCCTTCGAGCAGGTTGCGGCCGCTGTCCTCGATGGCGTCGATGACATGCCGGTGCAGGGCGCGCTTGAGCACCTGCGGATCGCTGGCCGCATGGCGCGGCCCGCCAAAGGGTTCTTCGTTGCTCATCGGTTGCCCCATAGCCGGTTGAGCCAGCCCTGGCCTGCCGGCGCCAGGTTTTCCGAACGCTGCGCCAGGCGTTCGCCCAGGCCGCGCAGGGCCTGGGTCAGGCCTTCGCGCGGGGCCAGCTCGAACAGGCTCAGGCCCTGGTTCTTGGCGTTCAGCCTCACCTCCGGGCTGTAGGGCATGACCTTGAGCAGGGCCAGCCCGTAGCGCTTGGCCAGGGCGTCGGCATCCGGCGCCACATGGCGCAGGTAGCGGTCCACCAGCAGGCTGGCGTGCTCCAGCTTGATGCCGCGGTCGCGCCACTGTTCGAGCACATCCAGGTTGCGCCGGCAGTCGAGGATGTTCTGGTCGGTGTAGACGATCAGCTTGTCGCAATGGCTGACGATGGTGCGCAGGGCCTCGCTGTCGACCTGCCCGGTGAGGTTCACGACGATGTGCTGAAAGTGCTGGCGCAAGGCGCTGAGCAGCATGTACAGCTCGGCGGCGCTGGATTGTTCCAGGGCCTCGTCGTTGTCGGCATAGGCAAGGATGCGCAGGCCGCCCTTGTCGCGGGTGAAGGCGCTGTCGATCAGGGTCGCGTCGAGCCGGCGCAGGTGACGCAGCGCATCGCCGAAATGAAACGACGCCTCAAGGCCCAGCAGGGCCAGGCTGTCGCCCCGGGGCAAACCCAGGTCGAGCAACAGGGCCTGCTGGCCGCTGTCCTGCACCACCCGCGCCAGGTGCGTGGTGAGCAGCGCGCCGTCGGCGCCGCGCTGGGTGCCGAAGAGCACGGTCAGGCCGCCCAGGCTGGGGTTGCTGGTGACCGCCGGCAGGCGCTTGCCCAGGCGCCGCACCAGCCCCGCCACCTCGCTGGCCCGCGAGCCGTAGGCGACGAAGTCGCGGGCGCCGGCGCGCATGGCGTGCAGCACCAGCTGGTTGTCCATGCCGTCGCCGAGGGCGACGATGGCCAGCATCGGCTTGGCTTCGAGCATGCCCTCGATCAGCGCACACTGGCCGATCAACTGCTCGCGGTCCAGGCCGATGAACACCAGGTTGCTGAAGGTCATGTCGACCAGCGCCAGCAACTCGTCGAGGTTCGGGCTGCTGGCGCCGATCACCTGCCCCAGCGGCGCCAGCGCGCCCTGCAGCCAGTGCAGGTCCTCGTCGGTGCGGGTCAGGGCCAGGTAGGTCTGGTTCAGGCTTTCGTTCATTGGGACAACCCGCCACGGCCTTCGAAGTTGCCGTTTTCCATGAAGAACAGGCGGCCCCAGCTGGGGTCGTAGGTGCGCAGCGTCTCACCCGGCAGTTCCGGCAGGCGCGCATTGGCGGCCAGCGGCTGGACCAGGTGCGGGGTGACGATCATCAGCAGTTCGGTCTCCTCGCGGTTGAGCGCCGACTGGCGAAAGAACGCGCCAATGATCGGCAGGTTGCCCAGGCCCGGCATCTTGTCCACGTTCGAACGCACGTTGCTGCTGATCAAGCCGCTGATGATGAAGCTCTCGCCATCGGCCAGGGAGATGCTGGTGTCGGTACGGCGCACGCTCAGCCCCGGCACCCGGGTGCCGGCGATGACCACCGAATTGTTGAAGTCCAGCTCGCTGACCTCGGGGGCGACCTTCAGGGTGATGCGGTTGCGGCTGACCACGGTGGGCGTCAAGGCCAGGCGCACACCGAATTCCTTGTACTCGATCGACACGTTGTCGCTACCGCTGCTGGGGACCGGGATGGGGATCTCGCCACCGGCCAGGAAGCTTGCGGTCAGCCCGCTCAGCACGGTGAGGCTGGGACGCGCCAGGGTGTAGGCGAAGCCGCTGTTCTCCAGGGCGTTGATCATCGCCAGGAAGCGGCTGCTGCCGCCGCCCCAGACGATATTGAAGACGCTGTTGTCGAGGGGGATGCCGGGCCGTGCGTCGGCATAGTTGGCCGAGCTCGGCACGCTGGCGGTGCTCGGCACATAGCCTGGGCGCACCACCGTGTCGGGCACGGTGCCGGGTGAGCCGATCAGGCTGTTGTTCGAGCCCTTGAAGAACAATCGCGCCCCGGCCTCCTTGTACTTGAGGCGGCGCACTTCGACGAAGCGGATATCGGCCTGCACCTGCACCGGCAGGTCCTCCTGGGCGGAGGGCAGCTGCGCCGTTTCCGTCATGTCGGCGCTGGCCCGGCCCTTGACGAACAACATCGCCCGGTGCGGCTGCGCGGCGCAGTCGGTCCACAGCATGATGCTGGTGGTGCCCTGCCCCACCGCCGTCAGCAGCACGGCGCGCTCGCCGCTGGGCTGCACATCGGCCACCTTGGGCTCGCCCACCGCCGCCCGGGTGATGGCCACCGGCAGGCGCAGTTCCTGCTGCAGGCCCTGGTCCATCTCGATCACCGACGGCAACTGGCCGAACGCGGCGCAACCCTTGGCCGCCTGCGCCGACGGCGCCAGCAGGACCAGGGCCAGCAGCGCCGGGGCCAGCCATTCGCCTCGTGGAGTAACACGCAAAGAACTACGCATGGATCGCATCCTTGCCGGTTCAGGGAGTCTTGTTGTTGTCGCCGTTCTGCGCACCACGGATGATCTGCATGGTCGGCGCGCCGGCCACTGCGGAGGCAGCCTGGCTGGCCAGCGGCACCTGGGACAACTGGCTGAAGCGATAGAGATCGCGGTTGGCGCTCTCCAGTTGCGCACTGGCGGCCTGGCCGGACCAGTAGGCCGCCAGCAATTGTTCATCGGCGCTGCGCACCGCCAGGCGCAAGGTCCCGGCCTGGGCCGCCAGCATCAGCCGGCTGGCCAGGGCCTCGGGCACGGCCAGACCCACGGTGCGGGTGGTGTTGCTGTTCAGCGATTGCTGGTCGCGGCGGGCCTTCTGTTCTTCGGCCGTTTGCGCCGGGCGTCCGTCGTTGGCCAGGCCGGTCTGCTGGTCGACGCTGAGCACGCGCAGGGCCGGCAGCACAACCTGGGCGGAAGACTGCGGGTTGTTGTTCTCTTCGCGCAGGAACAGCAGCACATCGACAAAATCGCCAGGGCGCAATTGCCCGGCGGCACCGCTCACATCGTCGATGGCCACCGCCACGGCGCGCTCATGCGGGCGGATCATGCGCGCCAGCGGGCCACCGGCCTGGAAGCTCGACTCGTCCAGCCAACTGCCCGCCGCCAGCGGCCGGGAGCTGCGGCGCCCGAGCACCTGGTCGAGTTGCTGGAAGGCGCCGGCCGGCACCACCTGCAGGCGCTCGACCAGCACATCGTCTTCGCTCAAGGGGGTGTTGGCCGGCACCGCCCTGCGCAGCACCACGATGGGCGAACGCGGCGGCTCGGGCGCGGCTACGGGAACGGGCGCGGTGGGGATCACCGCTGCACTGGGAGGCGCCAATGGCGCCGGCGCGGGCTCGGCCGGACGGCTCAGACGCAGGCCCCAGTATCCGGCAAGCAAGGCCGCGATCAGGAACAGGCCGGCGAGGATCATGGTCAGGCGACTGCTCATCTGCGCTCTCCCCTACGCCCGGGACCAATGATGGCAAAAGGTAACTATTTCGCTATTGGACGGTAGCTGAGCCGCTATCTTTCGCCATTACCTGCATCGCATTTTTAGAGCCATGAAATTGACGCGTCGGCAAAACAAAAACTTAGCACCGCCAATTACAACCAATACTTTTGGATTAATGCTTTCTTACATTTGCAGGTCGCCACGACTTGGCGATGCTCTGATGGCAAAGGGGTATCACTTATCAAGCCCCGCCGACCGGCGCCCATCGAGCGCAAGGAGTAGTGCCATGCTGCTGCAACAGATCCTCATCCATGTGAAGACTTTCCTCCAGCGCAAGGACGGCGCCTCCGGTATCGAATACGCGGTGATCGCGGCCATGGTGGCGGTGGTGCTGGCCGGCTTCGTCACGCCGATCTCGACCGAGGTGTCGGCGATCATGACCACCATCAAGACCGCGATCACCCAGTGATCGCGCAGCACCTGCATGACGCGTAGTCCCACTGCCAGGAGCCGACCATGCCGACCTCTTCCTTGCGTCAACAGATCCTGCTGGTAGACGACGAGGAAGAGGCCCTGCTGGAGCTGGCCGAGCTGCTGGAGAACGAGGGTTTCTGTTGCCACACCGCCACCTCGGTGCGCGGCGCCCTGCAGCAACTGACCCGCCACCCCGACGTCGCCCTGGTGATTACCGACCTGCGCATGCCCGAGGAAAGCGGCCTGGGCCTGGTGCAGCGCCTGCGCGACCACACCGCGCGCCAACACCTGCCGGTGATCGTCATGTCCGGGCATGCCGACATGGACGATGTCAGCGACCTGCTGCGCTTGCAGGTGCTCGACCTGTTCCGCAAACCGATCTATCACGCGCGCCTGCTTGAGACGCTGGAGAACCTGTTTCCCAAGCCGTTGATGCAGGCCGTCAAATAGCGGCTCTCCCCCCTGTAGGAGCGGCCTTGTGCCGCTAAAGGGCCGCGCAGCGGCCCCAGCGATTGTCGCGACACTGTCGAAATCGAGGGGCCGCTGCGCAGCCCTTTCGCGGCACAAGGCCGCTCCTACAACTGATAACTGAAACTCAGGTTCAGCCGTGGCCGCCGGTTGAAGCTGTCCAGGGCTATGTCCGACATCGGCTTGGCCACCTCGACCGCGATGTTGTAGTAGCGCATATCGCCAAACCGCAGCCCCAGTGCCGCCGATGACATCTTCGCGTCCCTCACGTCCAGCTCGTTGAACCAGGCCCGCGCCGTGTCGAGCGCCACGTACGGCTGCACGACCTTGAGCCAGGCGCCGTCGCGGTGGAAGCTGTAGTTGAGTTCGTAGGCCAGCCCCCAGCCCTTGTCGCCCGAGCCCTGGTCGCTGGGGTAACCGCGCCCGAAATTCTGCCCACCGAACACCGCCCGCTCGCTGTCGGGCAAGCTGTCGTTGCTCCAGTAGGCCGCCGCCGAGGCCACGCCCTGCCAGTTGTCGGTGAAGTTGTCGCTCTGCACCCCCGATACCCGCAGGCGCAAAAAATCCAGGTCGTAGTCGGCATTGGTGTTCGCCCCCAGCCGATCGAGCCCCTGGTAGACGCCGGCACTGAGGATGCGCAGGCGCCGCGCCTCGGCCTTGCGCCAGTCGCCTTCGAAGGACAGCGCGCGAATGTCGGTCTCGCTGTCCAGCCGCAACGGAAAGCCCACCACCTGGTAGTCGATGCGGTCGTTGACCACGTAGAAGCGCCCGACCACCTCCAACCATTCGCTGGGCGAGGCGATCAACGACTGGCTGATGCCCACCGAGTAGCGTTCGTTCTCGCGGTGCTGGGTCAGATCGATACCGTTGTCCAGGCGGATGCGCGCCTTGGGGTCGCTGCGATAGCGCGAGGCCGACAACAACAGTCGCGAGCCCTCGGCGTCGAGGAACTGGCTGTAGTCGAGGCGGTAGTAATGCTCCTTGTCCTCGCCGGGCGGCACCAGCACGCTGGCGCTCAGTTGCTCGGCAAAACGGGTCTGCGCGTTGCTGCTGGCGCCGAGCAGCGCCTGCAGGTCGTCGCGGCTGCCGTCATTGAGGCTCAGGGTGGTGGTAAACGGTTTGCGCGAGACCTGGGCCAGCAGCCGGGTCGCGCCATCGGTGGTGGCCGGGGGCGGCACCTGGGCCTGGAAGGTCACCCCGGGGATGCGCCCGGCCAGGCTGGTATAGCGCTCGAAGCTCTCGCGGGTCAGCGGACGCTCGGCCTTGAGGCGCTCCATCAACTGGTCCAGGTAAGCCCGCGCCGCGCCGATATCGCCCTCGACCTGATAGTCGTGGATATAGCCTTCCACCAGCACCACCCGCACCCGGCCATCGACGAAGTCCTGGGGCGGCAGGTAGGCGTACGACAGCAGGTAGCCATCCTGCTGGTAGCGTTGGGTGAGGCGGCGGGTGACCTCGATCAGCTCGGCGAGGGTCACCTCGCGGCCGATCAGCGGCTGGTAGTGCTCGCGCAGGTCGCTCAGGGGGTAGACGGTGCCGCCCTCGAAGCGCACCTTGCGCACCGCCACCCGCGTGCTCATCAGCAGCGGCGATTGGCGTGCGCTGTCCACGCTGGGTACGCGCAGGCCGGCGGGGCCTGGGCGATAGGCGTCCACCGGCAGGTTCGGCGTGGGCAGGCGGCGCTCGGTCTCGTTGCTGTTGAGGAAACTCGGCAAGGGCTCGGCCCGCGCCAGGCTGGCCAGGGACAGCGCCAGCATCGTCACCAGCCATCGGCGCATTCGGACACTCCATGATCCACGGGTGGCAGGGTGACCGACCGGCGTACGACGCACCGGTCGGTCTCGCTCACCTTGAGCGTAGCCCGTCGCGTCAGCGCTGCCCGCCTGCCAGGGCGCCTGTCACGCCGCTCAACGCACCGCCGAGGCCACCGCCCTGCGTGCCGTTGGCGTTGACCAAGGTGCCGGCTTGGCCGACCGTTGCGCCCACCGCCGTTACCGTCGCGCCCAACTGGCTGACCGTCGGATTGGCAGTGGCGCCGGTCAATTGCGTGCCAACGCTGCCCACCGCACCACCGACCTGGTTCAGCAACCCGGCCACCGGTACCCCCGCGCCCGTACTGGCGCCGACCTGCTGGGTCACGCTGGACACACCGGCGACCACCGGATTGAGCCCGCTGCCCACTTGCTGGGGCAGTGCCGCGGCAGGGGTGCCCGCCGCCGTGTTGGTCACGCCGTTGCCGCCGAGCACCGGGCCCAGGCTGGCGACGCTGTTGCCTGCCTGCACCATGCTGCCGCCGATACCGCTGACCGTCGGGCTGCCAATACTCGCGGCCAGGCCACTGCCGGCACCGGCCACTACGCCGCCAGCGGTTTCCAGCAGCCCAGTGCGCGGGCCACCGGTAACGGGCGCCAGCCCGCTGGCGGTGCTCACGGAGGTGCCAGTATTGGCGACCGCCTGCCCGAGCGTGGTGCCCAGTGGATTACCCGTGCCAGCCAGTTGCTGGCCGGCCTGGTTCAGGATAGTGCCGGTTTGGTTCAACGTCTGGTTGAGCGGCCCGGCGAGCCCGGTCTGCCGGGTGACGTTGGCCGTGGTGTTTTCCACCAGCGAGACCACCGGCACCAGGGCATCGCTCGCGCCTTGGGTCACCCCGGCCAGCGGGCCGCTCGTGCCAACCGGCGAGAGGGTGTTGCCAAGCATGGTCACCGCCTGGCCAACCCGGTCGACGCCCTGCCCGGCCCCGACGACCAGCTGGTTGACCACCGGTACCTGCTCGACCGGCCCGTTGCTGGCCAGCCCGGTCACGCCCTGGCCAAGCCCTGAGACGCCGGTGCCCAGGTCGGCGGTGGCCGCGCCGACCACGCCGACGGTTGTACCCACGGCATTGTTGCCGGTGCCCAGTTGCCCCAGGCCGTCGCTCAGGCCACTGCCGACACTGTTCACCGCGTTGCCGGTGGACGACACCAGCGTGCCCACGCCGCCGGTCAGCGAGGTATCGCCGGCGATGGGCAGCGAGCCGATTGCCTGGCCGAGATTACTCACGCCGTCACCAACGCCGGAGACGGTGTTGCCCAGCTGATCGACCACCTGGCCGGTGACCAGGGCGGTGGGTGTCGTGCCTCCACCGGTTCCGCCATCGCCGCCGCCAGGCGTGGTGCCGCCGCCGGAGCCGCCGCTGCCCCCACCCGTGCCTGCGCTGCCATCGCCCGGAATGCTGCCACCACCACCGGTGCCTGCGCCACCGTCACCGGCCCCGCCGCCCGAACCTCCAGCTCCCGCACCTGCACCCGTGCCGCCGTCGGCCGAGGAGCCGTCGACCTCGCTGTGATGCCCGCCACCGCCACTGCTGCAACCGGTAAGGCCCAGGGAAATGACCATCGTCAGCGCCGTTGCGGCCTTGATCCACGCTTGAGTGTTCATGGGAAGACTCCCGCTGCTGGTTGTTGTGCTTGCTACCAGCAGTGAAAGCCGAGGGGGGTGAGAGGGGTAGATTACAACTTGGTGTTAGTACCTGTGGGAGAGGGCCGGGGATGGAGCATAAGCGTATGAATTTCAGCCGATTTCGTTTGGTGGACAACGCCCAGTGTCGAAAGAGTTAGTCATAAGTCATTAGTACGGGTGGCTGACAGAATGCTGGGGCCGCTGCGCGCCCCTTTCGCGGCACAAGGCCGCTCCTACAGGAATCGCGTCCCATTGTAGGAGCGGCCTTGTGCCGCGAAAGGGCTGCAAAGCAGCCCCAGCGATTTCAAAATGAACACCTATTTATAAGACTTTCCCCATTCCCTGTAGTCCATTTCCCAAACATACTCCCAAGCCCTTTCAAGCCATTGCGGTGGTCTGGGTTGGCCTCTAGTCTCGGGCAGTCGCTGCACAATCAGCGACCGGCTTTGACAGGCCGATTCAAATACGAACGCATGGCTATGCCGCTATGGCGGCTGTGCGTGGGGCATCTTCGGGTGCGCCGGGTTTCCTCTATTTGACCGGTCTGTCAACCCACGTACAGCTGCCACCCTTTGTTTGACAGCGAACGGTGATGGTTCCATCTCAAATTGAGGATTCATCATGCTGAAGATTGTCCCCGATCCACCCCACAACCCTCACTCCCTCGAAGACACCCTCATCCAGGCCACCGAGTACGCCCTGTGCGCCTTGACCGTGGCCCATCATGCCGTGCAGCTCAAACCCAGGTCACCGGCTGCCGTGTTGATGATGGCGTCGATGCATGAAATGGAGTCTCTGCGTGTGTTGCTCGAAGCGGCGTTGATCCAGGTGCAGATGCCGGCGCAGGCGCCGACGTTGCATTAAGCCCAATCGCGGGGCAAGCCCGCTCCCATGCAGCCGAATCCAGCGAAATCCTGGCGTGGGAGCGGGCTTGCCCCGCGATAGCGCCCGCACACGCACCGACCATTTCAGGGAGAACAATCATGACCACAGACAACACCCCCACCACTGCCGGCAAGACCAAGTTCTACCAAGGCGAAGGCATGACCGACCCGCTGTTCTGCATCGAACCCGGCATCCCCTGCCAGCATGCCCGCGACCAGGCCTCGGAGTTGATGGGCTGCGTACGCGACCTGACCATCACCGGGATCATGGAGGAGAAGCCCCAGCTGCTCTGGGCGTCGTACTACCTGAGCGCGCTGGCCAAGGCATTGATGGATGATGCCGAGCTCGGCATGAAGCACTGACTCAACGAAACACTTCGCGGGGCAAGTCGGCGCCGCAGTTCAGAACTGCCAACCTGCAGACGCCACCTGTCCCGCCATGACCGCCCCGCCGCTTGAGCTGATGGCCTGAAGCTCAGGCGGCTCATCTGTAGCACCTATCAGTTTTGCCAGTTTCCTGAAAAACCGCCCCCTCTTAGCATTGAAACCAAAATCACGGTAAACATCTGCGGAGACGTCATGGCACCCGTGAACGAAGCCAGACAGAATCAGCACCCCACAACCCTGCTAGGTGTGGACAGAGCAGGGAGTGTACTGACGACACAAAGCGACCATCAGCGTAATAGCCGCAGCTATACGGTTTATGGCGATAAGCCTTCTGTTACTCCGGAAGCCTGCAAGACAGGCTTCGTGAGTGAGCTGCTGGAGGCCTTGGGCGGGCATTACATATTGGGAAATGGCGTGCGCACTTATGCTCAAACGCTAATGCGCTTTAGGTCACCGGATGCGCTGAGCCCTTTTGGTAGAGGGGGGATAAACTGCTATATGTACTGCTCAGGTGACCCGGTTAACTTTATAGACCGCACAGGTCGAATGCGAGAGCCCCCAACACTTCAGAACCTGGCAAGAAAGGCCTTCATCAAAAATTCAGCCAAAAATAGTACGGAACAGTTTTGGTCATTCTTCAAAGCCACCCAAAATAACCTCGCAAGACTAAGCGCTGCTGACAAGTCATTGGAAAATGTAGACAAAATATCAGGAAATATGGATCCAGAATCATATGCAAAATTCTGGAGAGCTCAACCTCCAAAGGAACTGGATATCGCCAAGGCCCAATCGTGGCAAAAAATAGCAGAAATCCTAGACATACTAGACTCTACCACAGTATTGAGCTTACAAAACGGTGCCTCACCCGAAACAGGAAATTTCTTCGGAGGCACGATAACCGGTGTATTCCCCGAACACCTACACACCGCAATTAAAACCTACAGCAGACATATTCCAGAACATGAAGCATATTCAATAGGCATATCACCTGCAATTGCAAAGAACTACACAAGACCAAAAGTTTTTGACTTTACATTATACAGTCTGACGCAGGCCGAAAGCCATATTCATACGTACTTACTAAATTTCAGACAAGATAATTAAATTTATCAGACAGCGTAGCGATTGGCCTTGGGCCACGGCACTACGTATCGAGCCCCGTTCAACATGGGACCGATGAGTACTGCAGAGGGCCACTGAACAAGTGACTGCACATTCTATCATTTCTCACCACCACGGGGCTGCGTGAAAAACTTCGCTCGGGCAAGCTTTCCATGTAATAGCCCGTCTCTGATTTTGACACTCCTGTCGCTGCATGACTATCCATGGTCAGGTTGACGGATCATACGGAGCGCTCCCTGAAAAACTGGATACCCGCTCCTACAGTGCAGCGAGAGGCAACCTCACTCACTAACCTGAAACGCCACCCGCGCCGTCTCACCGCTCTCATCCAACGCACTCAACTCGATGCTGCCGGCCTGTTCGAATCGCACCGGCAAACTGTCCTGCCCCTGGGTCTCACCCAGCGGCTGACCATTCAGGAACCACCAGCGCCGCCCCGCACCGCCCAACGCCGACACCCGCAACTGCAAAGGCTCGTGACTGGTGGCCGGGCGGCGCAGGTTGTCGCCGGAGCGCACGCCGACGATCGACAGCGGCGGCGCGCTGGCCACCTGCTGCGGCGGGCAGGCCGGGTCCACGGCGGGTAGCCGCGCTGCGCGGCGCTCGGCCCGGGGCAGCCAGGGTTCCAGCGGGGCCGGCCACAAGGCGACATCGTAGACCTTGGCACCTGGGCAAGCGGCATCAACGCGCAGTCCCTGGTCGTTGAGCCACGCCGTCTCGCGCAAACCCAGCCCCAGGGGCTGGTCGGCCGCCAGCAAGGTCGGCGGGGTGGTGCCGTCCAGGGTCCAGGCGAAACGCTGGCGGCGGCAGTTGGGGTCCTGGCGGTTCATCGGCTGGCCCAGGGGCCAACAAATCGCCGCCACGCCCACCGACGCCGGCACCGGCTCGACCGGCACCTCGATGCCGCGCTGGCTGTCGCGATTGCTCAGCAGGTCGTGCACCTGCAGCATCAACGGCGCCGCCGAGGCCAGGCCGAACTGGCCCGGCACCGGGGTGCCGTCGGGGCGGCCGATCCACACACCGATCAGGTAACGCGGGCCTATGCCCACCGACCAGGCGTCGCGAAAGCCGTAGCTGGTGCCGGTCTTCCAGGCCAGTTGCGGGCGCTGCACCAGTTCGGCATGGGGGTCGCGGTCCGGCCGGGCCAGGCCGCTGAGGATGCGCCGGGTGATCCAGGCCGAGCCCGGTGACAGCAGGCGGCGCTCCACCAGCGGGTCCTGGGGTTGCAGGCGAATCTTCGCGCTGTTGCCGCCTCGGCCGAACGCGGCATAGCCACCGACCAGGTCTTCCAGGCGGCTGCCCGCGCCACCGAGGATCAGCGAAAGGTTCGGCTCGGCCAGCGGCGGCAGCACCAGCGGCATGCCGCCCATGCGCATCTGCGCGGCGAAGCGTTTCGGACCATAGGCCTCGAGCAACTGCACCGCCGGCAGGTTGAGCGACAGCGCCAGCGCCGAGCTGGCCGACACCGGGCCGCTGAAGCCCATGGAGAAGTTGCCGGGGCGGTAGTCGCCATAGCGCCGGGGCACATCCTGCAGCAGCGATTCGGAATGGATCAGGCCGTCGTCCATGGCCATGGCATAGAGGAATGGTTTGAGGGTCGAGCCGGGCGAGCGCAGGGCGTGGATCATGTCCACGTGGCCGAAGCGGCGCTCGTCACTCAGGTCGATGGAGCCGAGATAGGCGCGCACCGCCATGCTCTGGGTCTCCACCACCAGCAACGCCGCCGAGGTGCGCTCGGGCAGGCGCGCGCGCCAGCCCATCAGCAGGTCTTCGAGGCGCCGTTGCAGGGCGGCGTCGAGGGTGGTGCGGATCAGCGGCGGGCTGTCCGGCGTGTTCAACCGCCGCGCCAGCAAGGGCGCCAGCGCCGGTTCCTGGCGGGGCGCCAGCAGCAGCGGCTCTTCGCGGGCCTCGTCGATGCGCTGGGCCGGCCACACCTGGTACTCGGCCAGGCGTTGCAACACCTTGTCCCGGGCGCGCTGGGCACGCTCGGGATGCCGGTCCGGGCGCAGGCGGCTCGGCGCCTGGGGCAGCACGGCAAGCAGCGCGGCCTCGGCCGGGGTCAGGTGTTTCGGCGACTTGCCCAGGTAGGCCCAGCTGGCCGCAGCCACGCCCTGCAGGGTGCCGCCGAACGGCGCCCGGTTCAGGTACAGCTGGAGGATCTCGGCCTTGGACAGGTGCCACTCCAGCTGCGCCGTGCGCCACAGCTGGCGCAGCTTGCCGGCCAGGGTACGGTCGTGCGGATCGAGCAGGCGCGCCACCTGCATCGACAGGGTGCTGCCGCCGGACACCACCCGCCCGCCGCGCAGGTTGAGCCAGGCCGCCCGGGCCAGGGCCATGGGGTTGACCCCCGGGTGGTGGTAGAACCAGCGGTCCTCGTAGGCCAGCAAGGCTTCAAGGTACAGCGGCGAGACCTCGTCCGGGCCGACCGGGTAGCGCCACACGCCGTCGGCGTCGGCGAAGCGCCACAGCGGCGTGCCGTCCTCGGCCAGCACCACCCGCGCCAGGTCGTCGCCGGGCATGGGCAGCGGCCAGATCCGGTCGGCCACCCACAGCAGGGCCATGGTCGCCAACAGGGTGATGGCGACACGCCGCAGCAGCTTGAGCAGACCTGGGCGCGCTAAGCTTGGCATCGGGAACCGACCGGGCCAGGTGATGGCCAAAGGCTGGGAATCGCCGATTCGTTGATCAGGAAGCGACTATGCATGTAGAAGGTTTTTTCGAGTGGCTGGGCCAGGTACTGGGTTCGGTGATCCGTTTTATCGTCGACGGCCTGAGCGGGTTGTTCAACCTGCTGGCCAACGCCGGCGGCAATTTCATCGACGGCCTGGCGCGCACGCTGGGCATGGACACCTCGCTGGTCAGCATCCTGGCGCTGATCGTTGGCCTGATGCTGCTGTACTCGGCAGTGCGCGCGTTCATGCGGGCGTCGATCATCCTCGGGATCATCTGGGCGCTGCTGGGGTTGTGGGTGTTGAGTTGGGTGGTGCACTGAAAGCCCTGTAGGAGCGGCCTTGTGCCGCGAAAGGGCTGCGTAGCAGCCCCGGCGATTCTCGCATTGACGTCGAGATCGGGGGGCCGCTGCGCGGCCCTTTCGCGGCACAAGGCCGCTCCTACAGGGGGCGCGTTGCCTCAGCGGGCGCGTACCACCATTTCGCCCTGGCTATCGCCAATCGCCTGCAGGTTCGGCCGGTACATCGACTCCACCTGCGGCGGCGGGATGCGGTAGCTGCCCGGGGTCACCGCGCGGGCCAGGTACAGCAGGTGGGTGGTGCCGTAGCTGTCGAGCTTGAGCGCGGCCACGTAGCGGTCGTCACGGTACTCCTGGTGCACCACGCTGGCGTTCTGCATCGACTCGCGCCACTGCTTCACCGCACTGCTGGCGTTGTCCAGGCTGGCGGCGCTCTGCGCCAGGTTCTGGTTTTCAAGCTCCAGGCCCGCCGGCAACAGGTCGACCACCAGGGCATCCGGCACCTGGTCCTGGGCCTTGAGCGCCAGGTGCACCAGCACCAGGTCGCCGCTGCGCAGGTTGCGCACATCCAGTGCCTGGCCGTTCATGCCCAGGTACTCGCGGCGGATCTCCATGCCGTTGCCGCTGGCGGCCGGGGCCTGGCGCGGGTAGCCGGACAGGGTCAGCTGCTGGTACAGGGTGTCGCCACCCTGGTTCTGCACGGTCAACGGCGAGGCCAACAGCGGGCCTTCGAGCTTCATGCCCGAGTCGTTGTTGTCGAACTCGCGCACTTCACCGGCGCTGTCCAGGCGGGCTTTCCAGTTGCCTTCCGGCTTGCCCAGCAGGCCACGGCCGGCGAGGAACAGCGCGTTGCGCTCCTGAGTGGACAGCCAGCGGTTAGCGGCCAGCTCGTCGGACAGGCCGAACAGGCGTTGGTCGACCTGGTTGCCGGCAAGGTTGTTCTCCTGCAGCAGGGCGAGGATCAGCGCCTGGTCACGCAGGGCGCTGCCGTAGTCGGCCATCCAGCCTTTGCCGCGTGTCACGGCCAGGCCTGCCTGCAATGCCTGCTGCGAACGCTGCTTGTCGCCCATCTTGTCCAGCGCCACCGCCAGTTGCACCAGCGGCAAGCCGGAGCGTGCGTCAGAGCGGCGCTCGAACAGGCTGCGCAGGGCACCCAGCGGCGCCTGTTGGCTGCGCGCCAGCACCAGGCCGGCGTAGGCCTGCACGGCGAAGCGGGTGTGGTCGGCGTTCTGGCTGTAGTCGACTTCGATCAGGTTGCGCTCCTGCACATAACGCAGCAGGCGCTCGCTGGCCTTCTTCAGTACTTCGGCCGGCACGCCGTAGCCTTGCTCGCGGGCGCGCAGCAGGAAGTCGGTGACGTAGGCGGTCAGCCAGTACTCTTCCTCGCTGTCCGAGCTCCACAGGCCGAAGCTGCCGTTGTAACGCTGCATGCCCAGCAGGTGCTCGATGCCCATCTCGATCTTGCGCTTGCGCACATCGGTCGGCTCGCCCTTGATGCCCAGGCGCTTGAGGCTGTCGGCATCGGCGTACAGCGACGGGTACAGGCCACTGGTGGTCTGCTCCAGGCAGCCGTAGGGGTAGGCTTCCAGGGCGCGGATCTGCTCGGCCAGGTTCAGCGGTGGGCGGCTCGACAACGCCAGGCTCGCTTCCAGGCCCGCTGGCTCGAACTCGGCCAGGTCGCTGTCCGGCAGGCTCCAGGGTTGGTCCTTCAGGGCCACGCGATAGTGCTTGAGCATCGCCGGGTAGGCCGGGCGCACACCGAGGGTCCATTCGCGTTCGAAGGTGTTGGCCGGCTCGCTCGGCAGTTGCAGACCATTGACCTGCACCCGCACCTTGCCCTGGCCCAGACCGCCCTGGGCCTGCACCGGAATCATCAGGGTGGTGCGCTGGCCTTCGGCCAGAGTGAAGTTCTGCTGGGCACCGCCAACCAGGCTCAACTGGCCTTCGGCGATCATCTGCACGCTCAGTTGCTGGTCGCGGCCGGACAGGTTGGCCAGGTCCAGCGCCAGCCGGGTGCGGTCACCGCCGGCGAGGAAGCGCGGCGCGGACAGTTCGGCGATCAGCGGCGCGGCGACCACGGTCTTGCCTTCGGCCATGCCGAAGTGTTCCTCGGTCCAGGCCTGGGCCATCAGGCGCAGTTCACCGTTGAAGTCGGGAATTTCGACAGTGGCCTGGCCTTCGCCCTTCTCGTCGAGGGTCACCGGCAGGCTCTGCTGGGCGACGATGGTCACCGTGGTGTTCGGGCGCTTGCCGCCCTTGGCCATGGCAGCGTCACCACCGAAGGCGAGGCTGGCCAGGCGGCCCTGGCCGGCCTCGATCAGCTGGCCGTAGATGTCCAGCTGGTCGGCGCCATAGGCCTTGCGGCCGAACAGGCTGGCGAACGGGTCGGGGGTCTTGAAATCGGTGATGTTGAGGATGCCCACATCCACGGCGGACAGCAGCACATGCACCTGCTTCGGCACGCTGCCGTCGGCGTTGACCGCCTTGAACTTCACGGTCAGCGGCTGCTTGGGTCGCATTTTCTCCGGCGCCTGCAGCGACACGGCCAGCTTGCGCTCGGCGCGGTCCAGCGGCAGGTGCAGCACACCCACGGCGCGTTTCGGCGTGGCGTTGGCCTTGCGCTCGCCCGGGCGGATCACCAGGGCGCTGATGTACAGGTCGTGGCGCGCCCACTTCTTGTCCAGCTCGACGTCGAAGGTCTTGCCCTCGGCAGGTACGTCGATCTCCTGCCACCACAGCGGACCATCGGCGGACTCGATCATCAGGTAGCCGCTGCCGGCGGCCGGCGGAGTGACGGTGACCTTGGCGGTGCCGCCTTCCTTGTAGGCGGGCTTGTCCAGGGCGATCTTGACCTGGTCGGGGCGCACGGCGCCGCCCTCGGCGTTGTCCTGGGCACGGTAGCCGGCCCAGAAGCGCGCGCTGGAGACCAGGCCAGTCTGCGGGTCTTCGACCTCGACGCGGTACGGGCCCCACTCCACCTGGAAGTTCAGCTTGGCGGTGGAGCCGGCCTTCACGCTGACGGTTTCCTCAGCCTGGGTGAGGAATTTCTCGTTGTAGTTGTAGCTCCAGCCATCGCTCTGCGAGTAGTTCCAGTAGTAGTCGCGGCGCTCGCGGATCAGGCGCACCTTCAGGTTGTCGGCGGCGAGCTTCTTGCCGTTGCGGTCGGCCACCAGGAACTCGAATTCCACCGGGCCATCGCCGTCGGTCTCTTCGCCGTCGAACAGGCCGCGCAGGCCCGGCAGGCGGTCGGCGGGCCAGATCGGCTGTTCGAGGCGCCGGGTGATCGGCCGGCCGCCGGACTCCTGCAGGCTGGCCTGCACGGTCAGTTGCAGCGGCGAACGGGCCTCGGCCCAGCGGCTTTCGATGTCGATGCGGGCCTTGCCGTTCTGGTCGAGGGTGACTTCGTCCAGTTCCAGGTCCTGGTTCAGGTCGGTCTCGGTGACCGCGCCGAACTGGTAGCCCGGCAGCGTTTTCACCGCTTCGCGCAGCGGGCGCACGTAGGCCTGGCCGCTGAGGCGGTTGCCGGCAGCCGGCGCGCCGTAGAGGTAACGGCCATTGACCTGGATGCTGGCGGTCTCATCCGGCGCCAGCGGCGTGGTGCTGCCCTTGAGCTCCAGCGCCAGGCGCTCTGGGAGGAAGTCCTCGACAAGGAATTCGTAGACCTGCTTGCGGCCACCGCCCATGTCCAGCAGCAGTTGCCAGCGGCCGGTCGGGGCCTCGCTGGCCAGTTGCAACTGGTACTGGAACAGGCCGTTCTTGTCGGCCTCCCAGACGAACTTGCGGCTGACCTGTTCGTCCGGACGACGCACTTCCACATTCACCGGCTGGGCCTTGACCGGCTTGCCGTCCTGATCGCGCAGAAGGCCGTTGAGCAGCACGGTCTCGCCCGGGCGATAGAGGTCGCGCGGGCCGAAGATGAAGAACTGCAGCGGGTTGGCCTGGGGGCCGGTGATGTCGAACTCGGCCAGGTCCAGGGCAGCGGTGTTCAGGCGCAGCAGGGTGGTGTGCACGCCCTGGGTGGCGATCAGGGTATCGGCCTTGGCGGTAATTGGCAGCTGGGCATGGCCGTCGCCGTCGGTCTTGGCCTGGGCCAGCAGCTTGCCCTTGTCGTCGTGCAGTTCGAGGGTGACGTCCTTGAGCGCCTTGCCACCTTCAAGGGCCTGGCTGAACACGTCCAGGCGGTCGCGGTAACGGTGCGCGGAAACGCCGATGTCGCTCAGGGTGAACAGGGTCGCCGGCTGCGAATAGTCATAGGTGCCCGAGGCGCGCATCACCGCCAGGTACACGCCCGGCTCCTGCAGCGGCTTGATCCCGGCGATCGGCAGCAGCACGGTCTCGCGGGTGTTGCGCGCGGGGTTGAGGTCGAAGCGGCCGCTGTAGACCAGCTCGGCCATCTCCAGGGTTTCCTTGGACTGGTAGTAGTAGAGGCTTGAGTTGCGGCCCCAGTTGACCAGGAAGCTGGAGAGCATGTCCGGCTTGATGCGGAAGAACTCGACATCGACCTTGTCGACGTTCAGGGCGATCACCGGCAGGCCTTCGGCCAGGCGCGTGGGCAGCAGCGAACCGCGGCTGGCGAAGCCCACGGTGGGCTGCATGTCGCGGGTCTCGAAGCGGCTGACCGATTCGGTCTCAAGCTGGTTGCCGTTGACCGAGAGCAGGCCCTTGTCGATGGTCAGGACCATCTTGCGCTGCGGCTCCAGGTGGCGCAGGCGCAGTTCCATCTGGTTGTCGGAGAGTTCCCAGGCACCGTCGACCTTGCCCTTGACGGTGTCGACCAGGTGCAGCTTGGCGGCGAAGTCCTGGTTGGCGTCCAGCGGCGCGGAGACGCTGACCGACAGGGTGCTGGCGCCGTCGAGCTGGACTTCCGAGACGTCCAGCACGGTCAGCTCGCGACCAGCGTAGCGCTTGGCAAGCAGCGCCGGGTCTTCGCGCTTGGTCGCCTTGGTTTCGGCGGGCGCAACGGCGGTAGCGGCATCGGCGGGGGCCGATGGCTTGTCCGGCGTGGAGGAATCACAGGCACTGAGCAAGGCCAGCGCGCAGGCCAGCAACAATCCTTTGTTGAGCATTTGAGAGGGGACTCTTCGGCAGCGTGTACGTGAGGGGGGCAACTATAGCGCAACGGTGCACGGCTTACCTGCCGATGCGCGGCAAGTGAGACCCTGTTCGCGCCGATTGGTTGCTGGGCGGGTAGAATGCTGGCCATTCGTCAATGGGGCGCGCTGCGCACGCCTTTCGCGGCGCAAGGCCGCTCCTACAGGGGCATGCAGTTTCCTGTAGGAGCGGCCTTGTGCCGCGAAAGGGCTGCGCAGCAGCCCCGAGTTCCTCAGGACCTCGCATGTCTTCACTGTCCACCGCCTGGCGCGACCGCCCCACCCACCACAAGGTCTGGGCCCTGGCCGCGCCAATGATCCTGTCCAACATCTCGGTGCCGCTGGTGGCGCTGGTCGACAGCACGGTGATCGGCCACCTGCCCCACGCCCACCAGTTGGGCGCGGTGGCGGTGGGCGCCACGCTGTTCACCTTCATGGTCGGGCTGATGGGCTTCCTGCGCATGGGTTCTACCGGTTTCGCCGCCCAGGCCGCCGGCCGCGGCGACGGCGCCGCGCTGCGCCAGGTGCTGGTGCAGGGGCTGCTGCTGGCACTGGCCTTCGCCCTGCTGATCGGCCTGCTCGCCCTGCCCTTCAGCCAGCTGGCGCTGCACGCGATGCAGCCCAGCGAGGCGCTGCATGCCTCCACCGAGGCGTTCTTCCACACTCGCCTGCTTGGCCTGCCGGCGGCGCTGGCCAGCTACGCCCTGGTCGGCTGGTTCCTCGGCACGCAGAACGCCCGGGCGCCGCTGGCGATCCTGCTGACCACCAACCTGCTGAACATCGCCCTGAACCTGTGGTTCGTGCTCGGCCTGGACTGGGGCGTGGTCGGCTCGGCACGGGCCTCGGTGATCGCCGAGTGGAGCGCCGCCCTGCTCGGCCTGGCCCTCACCCGCCCGGCGCTGCGCGCCTACCCCGGGCACATTGCCTGGGCCGCGCTGAAACGTTGGCAGGCCTGGCGGCCCTTGCTGGCGGTGAACCGCGATATCTTCCTGCGCAGCCTGGCGTTGCAGCTGGTATTCCTGCTGCTGACCGTGCAGGGCGCACGGCTGGGCGAAGCGACGGTAGCGGCCAATGCACTGCTGCTCAACGGGCTGATGCTCACCGCCTATGCCCTCGATGGCCTGGCCCATGCGGTCGAGGCGCTGTGCGGGCATGCCATCGGCGCCCGTGATCGCGGCGCCCTGAAACGGGCGCTGGTGGTGGCCTGCGGTTGGTCGTTGATCGTCAGCCTGGGGTTCGCGGTGCTGTTCCTGCTGGGCGGCCATCTGTTCATCGACCTGCAGACCGATATCGCCAGCGTGCGCGAGGCGGCGTATCCGTACCTGCCGTATCTGGCGGTGCTGCCGTTGGTGGCGGTGTGGAGTTATCTGCTTGATGGGCTGTTCATCGGTGCCACCCGGGCGCGGGAGATGCGCAATGCGATGCTGGTGTCGGTGGTGATCGCGCTGCCTGTGGCGTTTGTCATGCGTGGGCTTGGCAACCATGGGTTGTGGCTGGCGTTTCTGGGGTTCATGGCGTTGCGGGCGGGGACGTTGGGGTGGGTGGGGTGGCGGTTGCAGGAAAAGGGGCGTTGGGTTCGGTGACGTTGGGGCCGCGTTGCGGCCCTTTCGCGGCACAAGGCCGCTCCTACATGGGATCGCGGTCTTCTGTAGGAGCGGCCTTGTGCCGCGAAATGAGGGCGCAGCCCTCACCTGCGGACTTACAGCCAAACACAGTCCCAATGTGAATACTCGCCGGCACGCTGAACCAGCCCGGCACGAATGGGATTGGCGATAATGTAGCGGGCAGCGGCCTTGACGTTGTCGTCTCGACGCAATGCCCGATCATGAAAACCGGGTTGCCAGACGCGTTGACGATCCACTCCGACACGAAAGAGTGCGCAACTGCTTCTGGATTTGAACGCACGCATCAGACTGCTCAAGCTGCCCTGTCTGAGCTCAACCAGCCAGTGCAGGTGATCAGGCATGAGTACCCAAGCCAAGGACTGGCAAGTGCCTTCCTGCTGGCTCAAGCGAAGTTGCTGGATAACTGCCCTGGCGAAACGCAGGTCAGTGAACAGTGGCGTGCGATTGCGGGTAGTGGTTGTAAGCAGGTACGGACGACCAGCCTCTGAAAAGCGCCCTCTACGCAGTCGGTGGTTACCTTGATGCTCCATGAGTCACTCCCTTGAACATTGCATTCAAAGGTAGTCGCATGGGGCGGACAGCTTTAGAAGAAAGCGTTTCAGATTGTGCTTTCGGTGAGGCCCTTTCGCGGCACAAAGGCCGCTCCTACAGGGTATGCATTCTCCCTGTAGGAGCGGCCTTGTGCCGCGAAAGGGCCGCAAGGCGGCCCCGGCGATTACGAAGACAGGTACGACGACCGGGTCAACCCAAGCCGCAACGCATCAAGGAACTGCGTGCGCTCGCGGGCGGTGATCCGTGCACTGGCCACCTTGTCGCGGTAATGGGTCATCAACTCCTCCGGCGACAGGTGCACGTAGCGCAGCATGTCCTCGATGGTGTCGTGTGTCTCGATGCCGGCGTGGTAAACGCTGCCGTCGGCGTTCTGGTAGATGTTCACCGAGTCGGTGTCACCGAACAGGTTGTGCATGTCGCCGAGGATCTCCTGGTACGCGCCCACCAGGAACACGCCCAGCAGGTAGTCCTCGCCTTCCTTGACCGCGTGCACCGGCATGCTGGTCTCGATGCTCTGCTCGTCGACGTACTGGTTGATCTTGCCGTCGGAGTCACAGGTCAAATCCTGCAGCACGGCGCGGCGCAGCGGCTCCTCGTCCAGGCGGTGCAGCGGGATGATCGGCAGCACCTGGCCGATGGCCCAGGTGTCGGGCAGGCTCTGGAACACCGAGAAGTTGCAGATGTACTTGTCGGCCAGCTTGTCGTTCAGCTCATCCAGCACCTGGCGGTGCGAGCGCTGGCGGGCCTTGAGCGAGTTGTGCAGGCGACGGCACACGGCGAAGTAGCACTGCTCGGCCAGGGCCTTTTCGGCCAGGGTCAGCTTGCCGTCGGCGTACTGCGCGGCCACGTCGCCCATGTAGTGGGTGGCGCGCCAGTAGGTCTCGGTGACCATCTCGATGTCGGTGGGGCCGAGCAGGTCGGCCAGCCACTGCACGGTCTCGGGCAGCGACGCCTTGTTCTCGATGGTCGGCATCTCGTCGTTGTGGCTCTCGACGTCGGTCACCTGGATCACCAACATGGCGTGGTGCGCGGTCAGCGAGCGGCCACTCTCGGAGAAGATGTGCGGGTGCGGCAGGCCCTGCGCGTCGCAGAACTCCTTGAGCATCCCGACGACCACGCCGGCGTAGTCGTCCATGTCGTAGTTGATGGAGCTGGCGTTGCGCGAGTGGGTGCCGTCGTAGTCCACGCCCAGGCCGCCGCCGACGTCGATGTGATCGACCGGCAGGCCCAGGGCACGCAGCTCGCCGTAGTAACGGATGGCTTCCTTGAAGCCGTGCTGGTAGTCGGCCAGGTTGGCGATCTGCGAACCCATGTGGAAGTGCAGCAGGCGGATGCCCTGGTCCAGGCCTGCGTCACGGAAGCGCTGCACCACCGAGATCAGCTGGGCGGCGGACAGGCCAAACTTGGACTTCTCGCCGCCGGTGTCGGCCCACTTGCTCGAGGCCAGCGACGACAGGCGCACACGCAGGCCGACCTGTGGCTTGACCTTCAACTCCGCGGCTTCCTCGATCACCAGGGCGACCTCGGATTCCTTCTCGATGACGATGAACACGTTGTGGCCGAGCTTCTGGCCCATCAGCGCCAGGCGGATGAACTCGCGGTCCTTGTAGCCGTTGCAGACGATGGTGCCGCCCTTCGGCGCCAGCGCCAGCACCGCCAGTAGCTCGGGCTTGGAGCCGGCTTCCAGGCCGATGGAGACGTTCTGGGTGGCGATGATGTTCTCGACCACCGCTTCCTGCTGGTTGACCTTGATCGGGTACAGCGCGGTGTACTGGCTCTGGTATTCCAGGCGCGCGATGTTGGCGTCGAAGGCGCCGGTCAGCTGACGCACGCGGTCCTGCAGGATGTCGGGGAAACGGACCAGCAGTGGCAGCGACAGACCGCTCTGGCGCAGCTCCTGAACCTGCTCGAACAGGTCGATCGGCGCGCTGTCCGGGCCGTTGGGGCGCACTTCGACGCGCCCGGCCTCATTGATGGCGAAATAACCAGCGCCCCAATGGCGGATGCCATAAACACTGCGGCTGTCGGCCACGGTCCATTGGCTACCATCGTCTTTGCGTGTGCGTCGTACGGACATTCAAGTCCCCTATAGATAAGTCCAAGACACTGCCCCATCAGGTGGCGGGCGCAGTGTAGAAGCTGAAAATGACGAATCGTCCGTGCCCCCGGATAGACCCTGGCCACGGCATCGAGTTTAGAAAGCGCTGGGCGAAAAGTCGCGCGACGGCCTCAGCCGCCGGATTTTTTCGCCTTGAAGCCCTGTTTGATCAGCTCGCCGAGCAACAGTTCGACATGGTCGCCCTGAATCTCGATGACCCCATCCTTGAGCGCGCCGCCGGTGCCGCAACGACGCTTGAGCGTGCTGGCGAGCTCCTTGAGCTGTTCGAGGGGCAGCGGCACGCCGATGATGGTGGTCACGGTCTTGCCGCCGCGACCTTTGCTTTCACGACGCACACGGGCAATGCCATCGCCTTCGGGGATGACCTGCTGCTTGCAGATGCAGGCGTCCACCGTCTGGCCACAGTCGGGACAGTGCCGACCGGCGTCGGTGGAATATACGAGACCGCCAAGGGCGGCGAAGGAAGAAGCTTTCTTGGCCACTTTTGTTCCTCTGTGCCGAGGACAAAAAACTGGTCGACGGGTGTCGACCGCGAAGCCCCACTCTGGCAGGGGCGGCGCTACTGCCGCAAGGTCCTGCGACAGCCCGAAAAGGGCGCGCAGTGTAACGATAATTCTGCCTGTTGCTAAGTACAGGATTGCGCCATTTTACGAATGTTTTGCGACCTGGCGCATTGCGGCGCTACAACCTTGCCCGCGAGCTCGAACCTGGAGCCTGCAGCGAGGACGCCTTGCTCCAACACCCGGTAACGATTCGTTTATGGCAATGACTGGAGCAGCCGCCATAGTACGGACTTCGCCAGCCCTCATGCAGGAGACCGCCCAATGAGAATTCCCGCCATCAGCGCATTCATTGCCCGCTGGCACGAACTGCGCCTGGCTCCGCCCATGGCCTGGCAGGTGACCCAGGACAGCCACAACCAAGTCCTGGCATTGCTGGGCAGGCTGCCGCCAGGCTACCGGCGCCAGGGCGATTGCGTGGTCCACGAGACCGCGACCGTCGAACCGGGCGCAGTCCTGAAAGGCCCGATCATCATTGGCGCGGGTTGCTTCGTGGCCGCCGGGGCCTACCTGCGGGGCGGGGTCTACCTGGGCAGCCAGTGCGTCGTCGGCCCGAGCTGCGAGCTGAAAAGCAGCTTCATGCTCGACGGCAGCAAGCTGGCGCACTTCAACTTCGTCGGCGACTCGTTGATCGGCTCAACGGTCAATGTCGAAGCCGGCGCCATCATCGCCAACTATCGCAACGAGCTGGACGGCGCCCCCATCAGGATTCGCCACGGCGAGGGGGTCATGGAGACAGCGGTCAGCAAATTCGGCGCACTGGTCGGCGACGGCTGCAAGATCGGGGCAAACGCCGTTATCGCGCCTGGCGCACTCCTGCAACCGGGTACACAGGTGCCGCGCCTCGGGCTGATCGACCAGTACGCCTACGACTGAACACGGGCCTTGTAGCGCTCCGGGCTTGCGCTATTTCACGAAAAATTTGCAACCTCATCGCGGGGCAAGCCCGCTCCCACGGTATCAAGTGCAGTTGCGTGGGAGCGGGCTTGCCCCGCGATCGGTCAGATCAGGCCAGCCTGGTACCGCTGCAACGCCACCAACGAGTCGGGGCAGTACGGCAGCTTTGCGCTTTCGGCCTGGGCCTGCTCGACGCTGATGAACCGCGCCTCGATGACCTCCTCGGGCTGCAAGCGCAGCGGCCCGTCCCACACCGCCGAATACACCGCGCACCACAAGCGGTTGCCCGGCTGCTCGAAGTAGAAGGTCTCGTGAAAACCCAACTCGACGCCGCTCACCCCCAGCTCCTCGGCAAGCTCCCGCGCCGCCGATTCGGCGTAGGACTCCTGCACCCCGACCATGCCGCCGGCCGCCACATCCCAGTAACCGGGATACAGCGCCTTGCTCAGGGTGCGCCGGTGCACGCACAGCTCACCCGCGCCGTTGAACAGCAAAATGAACGTGCAGCGCCCGATCAGGCCGCGCTCGCGCAGCTCGGCCCGTGGCAGGGCACCGAGCAGTTGGTCATGCTCATCGACCCAGGCCACCAGCTCGGCGTCGGAGGCCGCGCGGTGCGCGACCTCGGCAGGATTGGTCGGCATATCAGCCCTGGGACAGCAGTTGGCGCAGGTCGATGACCGCGGCGTTGGCCCGGGAGATGTAGTTGGCCATCACCAGCGAGTGGTTGGCCCACATGCCGAAGCCGCTACCGTTGAGCACCATCGGGCTCCACAGCGCTTCCTGCGAGGCTTCCAGCTCGCGGATGATCTGCCGCACGCTGACCGTGGCGTTCTTCTTCGCCAGCACGTCGGCGAAGTCGACCTCGATGGCGCGCAGCAGGTGCGACAGCGCCCAAGCCTGGCCGCGGGCTTCGTAGAACACGTTGTCGATCTGCAGCCATGGGGTCTCGACCACTTCCTCGTCGACCTGCGGCGCCTGGCCGGGGGCCACGGTCTCGGTCTTCAGGGTGTTGTTCAGCTTGACCCGGCCGACGCTGGCCGACAGGCGTTGCGACAGCGAGCCCAGGCGGGTGGCCACGTCGCCCAGCCAGTTGTTCAGGTTGTCGGCGCGGGTGTAGAAGATCGCGCCCTGGTCACCCTTGGCCAGACGAGTCTGGTAACGGTTCAGCGACTTGATGCCCTCTTCGAACTCCGACTCGCTGGACGGCAGGATCCAGCTCTTGTTGTCGAAGTTGAAACGCGGCTCGGCCTTGGCCAGGTCGGCGTCCTCGGTCGATTGCGACTGGGAGCGGGCGAAATCCTTGCGCAGGGCGCGGGACAGGTCACGTACCTGGACCAGCACGCCGTACTCCCAGCTCGGCATGTTGTCCATCCACAGCCCTGGTGGGAAGCGGTCGTTGGAGATGTAGCCACCCGGTTTGTCGAGCAAGGTGCCGGCGACGGTCTTGAGGGTCTCGACGGTGGTGTAGCCGATGACCATCTGCTGGCCGTTGCGCTCGGCGGCGGCCTGGGCGTTCTGCTGCACCGGGAACAGCTCGGGCTCCTGGCTCCAGTACCAGCCCAGGCCGATGCACACCAGCAGGTAGAGGCCGATCAGGGTGCCCAGGGCACGGCTCCAGAGGCCACCGAGGTAGCTACGGGTGGCGGCGCCACGGGTTTCGACCCGCTCACGGGGCTCGGCCTTGGCCTCGCGGTTTTTCCAATCCAGCATGGCATTGTCCTTAATCAGTCACGAACGGTTCAGGGCTTGGACCACAGGCCTCGGCCAGGGTGCCACGACAAGCCCGCATGCCAGCACTATAAAGCAGACGCCGCCATTCGTATAAGCGACCATCGGGTCGGCAACTGAATGACGGTCCCTGAACACTTTGTTGACCCCAGGCACTCGCTTGTCGGAAAAGCAGTGCTAGCATAGAGCCATCATTGAACCTGCGCCCTCCCACTCATAAGTAGTCAGGACATGACCCAGCCAGCCGAGCCGAGCCACGAACGCCTCAAGCAGCACTTTGCCCAGCGGGTGATCCACCAGGCCCGGCAGATTCTCGAGATCTGGCAGCGCCTGCAGCGTGGCGAGTGGTCCAGCGGTGATCTGGGCGAGCTGTGCGAAGCCAACCTGCGCCTGCAGCGCTACGCCGAGCGCTTCGAGCAGCCCGAGCACGGCAGCCTGTCGACGGCCATCGGCCAGACCCTGCGTGCCATCGAAGCCAACAGCGCGCGGCTCAACTCCGAGCTGATCAGCGAACTCAACCGCCTGATGCAGCGCCTGTCGCGCACCGGCCTGCGCAAAGGCGACCAGCTCGACAACGTGCCCCTGCCGCCGCTGCGCAAACCGGTGTACATCGTCCTGCAGGACCACGACCGCGCCGAGCGCCTGGCCCAGCAGCTGGAGTTCTTTGGCCTGACCGTGCAGGCGCTGTGCAGCGCCGAGGCGTTCCAGGCGTCGATGAGCGAGCGCCTGCCGTCGGCCATCGTCATGGACGTGGACTTCACCGGCAGCGGCATCGGCCTGCAACTGGCGGCCCAGGCCCAGCAGGGGCTGGAGCAGCCGGTACCATTGCTGTTCTTCTGCCTGCACGAGACCGACACCCCGACTCGCCTGGCCGCCGTGCGCGCCGGCGGCCAGGAGTTCCTCACTGGCACCCTGGACGCCTCCAGCCTGCTGGAAAAACTCGAACTGCTGACCAGCGCCACCCAGTACGACCCGTTCCGCGTGCTGGTGATCGACGATTCCCGCGCCCAGGCCCTGCACACCGAGCGCCTGCTCAACAGCGCCGGGATCATCACCCGCACCCTGACCGAGCCGATCCGCACCATGAGCGAGCTGGCCGACTTCCAGCCCGACCTGATCATCCTCGACCTGTACATGCCCGAGTGCACCGGCCCGGAGCTGGCCAAGGTGATCCGCCACAACGACCGCTACGTCAGCGTGCCGATCATCTACCTGTCGGCCGAGGACGACCTGGACAAGCAGCTCGACGCCATGAGCGAAGGCGGCGACGACTTCCTCACCAAGCCGATCCGCTCGCGGCACCTGGTGACCACCGTGCGCAACCGCGCCGCCCGCGCCCGCCACCTCAAGGCGCGGATGGTGCGCGACAGCCTCACCGGGCTGTACAACCACACCCATATCCTGCAACTGCTCGAGGACTGCAGCTTCCGCGCCCGCCGCGAAGCGCAGCCGCTGAGCTTCGCCATGCTCGACATCGACCACTTCAAGAAGATCAACGACCGCCACGGCCACCCCATGGGCGACCGGGTGATCAAGAGCCTGGCGCTGTTCCTCAAGCAACGCCTGCGCAAGACCGACTTCATCGGCCGCTACGGCGGCGAGGAGTTCGCCATCGTTATGCCCAACACCGCGCTGGAGGCGGCGCACAAGGTGCTCGACGAGATCCGCCGGCGCTTCGCCGAGATCCATTACCCGGCGCAGCCGCATGACCTGCAGTGCACCTTCAGTGCCGGGGTGGTGCAGCTGGACGACAGCCTCGATGCGCTGACCATGGCCAGTGCGGCGGACGAGGCGCTGTACCGGGCCAAGCATGCCGGGCGCAACTGCGTGGTCAGGGTCGAGCCGTAGCCGCTGACATGGGCCGCTCTCATGGAAAACTCGTAACCCATTGATTTAACTCGATTCTGTAGGAGCGGCCTTGCGCCGCGAAAGGGCTGCGCAGCGGCCCCAGGTTCTGAGCCACCCTCGAAATTGCCGGGGCTGCTGCGCAGCCCTTTCGCGGCACAAGGCCGCTCCTACAGAGAGAAGCCGGCAAACAATACCGGCACTGTGCCACTTTTTTATGGCGCCAACCCTCCGTCGTCATCACCCCGTCACAAAATCGCAATAACTTCAGGCCCCGACCTCTCCACTCCCCCTCCGCAGGAAGTTCGCGGCTATGCGCCTGAAGTGGCTGACCAATTTCAACACCCTGTTGCTGGTGACCGTGTGTATCGCCCTGGGCGCGACCCTGTGGTGGTCGCAACGCGCCCTGGAACGTCCCTATCAACTGATGGAGCGCTACCTGGGCCTGTCCCAGCAGTTCCAGAACGACGCCGCGCGCAATATCCAGGCCTACCTGGGCAGCGGCGACGCCCTGCGCCATGCTGCGGCGATGGAGGCCAACAAACAGTTGCAGGCCGCCCTGGCCGAATGGCCGCAGGAGCTGTCGGCCAAGCTGCGCCCGAGCCTCGACAGCCTGCAGGGCTTCACCGCCAACGAACTGCTCGCCGCCGGCAAGCTGGCCGGCGATCCCCAGGCCCTGCTGCTGCAGGCCGAGCGGGAGCTGGGGGCGAACCTCGAGCAACTGGCCGGCTACGCCCGCGACAGCGCCAGCAGCGATGCCGGCCGCTACCTGACGCCGCTGCTGGAGGCCTCGCTGCACCTGGGCCGGCTGTCCCTGGCCCGCGACAAGCTGGTCAGCAGCGGCCGCGCCGAACTGGCCGCCGAGGTGGAGCGCGAACTGCAGCTGATCGCCGCCCAGGCCCAAGCCATCGACGGCCTGCCGCTGCTGGGGGTGACCCGCGCCGCCGAATCCAACGCCGACGACTTCGCCGCGATGATGGGCCTGGAATCCCAGGCCAGCAGCCAGCAGGAAGACGTCGCCGTGGGCCTCAAGCGCGAACTGCACAGCCTGCTCGGTCGCTACCCCGGCGAACTGCAGCGCACCCGCGAGCAGATCGAGCGCCGCGCCGCCCTGGCCGCCAGCACCGGCGAGCGCCTGGAGGCGGTGCAGCAGGCCATCGCTGGCCTCGAGCCCGAGGTGCGCGGCCTGCACGCCACCATCGCCGGCGAGGTGCGCCTGATCCAGGGCCTGATGATCGGCCTGATTCTGCTGATCGCCCTGCTGATCGACACCCTGCAGCGCCGCCTGGCACGCACCCTGACCAGCCTGGCGCCAGCACTGTCGCGCTGGGCCGAGGGCGACTTCGCCCAGGCCATCGCCCTGGGCCGCACCAACCGCGAGCTGCACGATATCCAGGAATCGCTGAACCGCCTGCGCCAGTACCTGGTGGAGCTGGTCGGCACCATTCGCCACAACGCCGAACAGGTGGCCGGCAGCAGCCATGCCCTGGCCGGCATGAGCAGCGCCCTGCACGACGGCGCCGAGCGCCAGGCCGGCGACACGGCGCAGATCCGCGACGCCCTGGGTGAGCTGGAGGCGACCATCCAGCAGGTGGCCGGCGATGCCAGCGCCGCCGCCGAGGCCAGCCGCGATGCCGGCCGGGCCGTGGAGCAGGGCCAGACGGTGATCGGCCAGAGCCTGTCCGGCCTGCGTTCGCTGGTCGACGAGGTGCAGGGCAACGCGCGGATGATCGAACAACTGGCGGAAGAGTCGGCGACCATCGGTGGCGTGCTCACGGTGATCCGGGCGATTGCCGAGCAGACCAACCTGCTGGCCCTCAACGCCGCCATCGAAGCGGCCCGGGCCGGCGAGATGGGCCGTGGCTTCGCCGTGGTCGCGGATGAAGTGCGCTCGCTGGCCCAGCGCACCACCGGCGCCACCGGTGAGATCCAGGCGTTGATCGACCGCCTGCAGCAGGCCGCCCGCAGTTCGGTGGACGGCATGCGCACTCAGCTGGAGCACGCCGAGGCCACCGCCAACCAGGCGCAGTCGGCCGATGGCGCGCTGGACGCGATCGTCAGCGCCATCCGCACCATTGCCGACACGGCGGTGCGGATCGCCGATGTGACCGCGCAGCAGACCGGCGCGGTGAGCGAGATCCGCGATCACAGCGAGCGGATTCATGAGCTGGGCGAGGACAACCTGCAGCGCATTGGCGAAGGGCGTGAGCAGGGCGAGCAGTTGCTCAAGCTGGGGGGTGAGTTGAATACGGCGGTGCGGGCGTTCCGGCTCTAGCCATCTGCTTGATGGGGCTGCTTCGCAGCCCATCGCGGCACAAGGCCGCTCTCATGGAACAAAACATAATTCTCTGATCTGACTGGGGCAGCGTGGGGGGGGGGGGGGGGGGGGGGGGGGGGGG
>NZ_JAQMYQ010000032.1:0-65814 GCF_028369275.1 Mitsuaria sp. RG | reverse complement strand
CCAAGACCAAAGTAACCCGCCGTAAGGGCGGAAAGGTGAATAAGCGTCGACATCTTAAATGAATGCACATACAACTTTCAAAACCAGCCAACAATAGCTTTAAAAGTTCTAGCAACTCAGATGCCATCGCAAGACAGAAGGACGAGATACACAAGAATAACGGGTAGAACCCAACGCCCCACCCGCCCCCAATCACCCATCAAGCCTTACCAGCCAACCGCCCCACCAGCCCATCGACAAACGCCACGGCATTGATAATCCCCTCATGCCCATCAGCGATCACCGTAGAACTGGCCAACCCGTTGACCGAAGCCTGCGCCAGCAACCCCGCCTCCCCCATACGCACCCGCTCCAGGCTACGACTCTCGCTGGCCCACCAGCAATCCACCCGGACCGCCAGCGGCCGCAGGCGAAACGCCTGGCTCAGTTCGACGTTGCGATCAAGGACAGCGAAACCATCAACGATCTCCCGCTGCAGATGCACATCCTCGTGAATGGCCCGCAGCCGCTCGGCACTGACGCCCCCCGCAGCGGCCACCTGCTCGATGACCCACTCGGTCCTGTCGACCCCGGCAGGCAGACGCCCGGCCTCATCGATAAAGCCGACGATACGGGCTTCACCAACACCCGGAGCGAAAGCCAGCAGCCCCCGCAGCAGGCTCTCGTCCGCCCGCGCCACCTGCACCACCTCGACGGGCTCGGCCTCAAGGCCGGACACGTCCTTCGGCAGCAGGGTATCGACCAGGCCGACGAAGCCCACTTCCTGGCCTGCCTGCTCCAGGGCGTGAGCCACCTCCAGCGCCAGGGCGCCGCCCAGGGACCAGCCCAGCAAATGGTAAGGGCCATTGGCCTGGGTACGACGAATCTGCTCGACGTAGTAGCCGACCATCGCCTCCCAGGACTCGTCCACCCAGCCCGGCTCGGCGTAGCACTTGTTGACCAGGCCATACACCGGACGCTCGTCGGCCAGGCGGCTGGCCAGCGGGTAGTAGGCATAGGCACCGCCACCGCCCGGCGGCAGGCAGAACAGCGCCGGACGCTGCAGTTGGCAACCGTTGAGGTTGATCACCGACGATTTCAGGCGATCCTTGCCGCCACCGATGAAGTTCGCCAGTTCCTCGAAGCTCGCCATCAGCATGAACTCATGCAGGCTGATGTTGGTGGCGAAGGCTTCGCGCACCCGGTTTACCAAGGTGATCACCAGCAGCGAGTGACCGCCCAGTTCGAAGAAGTTGTCGTGCAGACCCACCTGCTCGACCTTCAGCACTTCGCTCCAGATCGCCGCCAGCTGTTGCTCCAGCTCCGTACGTGGCGCCACGTAGCCTTGTTGCAGTTGGCTGGCGTCCGGCTTCGGCAAGGCCTTGCGGTCCAGCTTGCCGTTGGCCGTCAGCGGCCACTGGTCCAGCACCAGGAAGTGCGTGGGGACCATGTAGTCCGGCAGATTGGCTTTCAGGTGCTGTTTCAGCGTGTCACGCAACGCTGCGTGGTCTGCATTTACATCTTGGGCGATCAGGTAAGCGGCCAGTTGCTTGCCCCCTGCCCCGTCGATATCCAGCACCAGCACTTCGCGTACGGCGGCATGCTCTTGCAGGCGTGCCTCGATTTCGCCCAGTTCGATACGGAAGCCACGGATCTTCACCTGATGGTCGATCCGGCCCACGTATTCGATCACGTCCTGGCCGCGATAACGGGCCAGGTCGCCGGTGCGGTACAGACGTCCGCCTTCGCTGGAGAACGGATCCGGTACGAAGCGTTCGGCGGTCAGCGAGGCACGGTTGTGGTAACCGCGCGCCAGGCCGGCTTGGCCGACGTGCAGCTCGCCCGTGCAGCCCTTGGCCACCGGATTGAAATCGGCATCCAGTACATACATCGACAGGTCCGGGATCGCCGCACCGATCGGGCTGCCCGGTTGCTGCGTATCGGCGAAGCGGATCGGCCGGTAGGTCACGTGGACCGTGGTCTCGGTGATGCCGTACATGTTGATCAGGTTGTCGCAGTCCTCGCCGAAGCGCTCGAACCACGGTTGCAGCGCGGCCACATCCAGGGCTTCACCACCGAAGATCACGTAGCGCAGCGCCAGATCGGCAGTGCTGTCACAGGCCGCCCGCATCAGCGGCTTGAACGCCGACGGGGTCTGGTTGAGCACGGTCACGCCCTGCTCCACCAGCAGTTGGTGGAAATCTTCCGGCGAGCGCGTGGTTTCACGCGGCACGATCACCAGGCGACCGCCGTGCAGCAGCGCACCGAAGATCTCCCAAACGGAGAAGTCGAAGGCGTACGAGTGGAACAGCGTCCATACATCCTGCTGGCCAAAGCCGAACCAGGCATCGGTGGCCTTGAACAGGCGCAGCAGGTTGTGATGCGGCAGCAGCGTGCCTTTCGGCTTGCCGGTCGAGCCCGAGGTGTAGATCACGTAGGCCAGGTTATCCGGCTGGCTCAGGTGCTCGGGATTCTCATCGCTGTAACCGGCCAGATCATCTTCCAGCTTCAGGCTGCGAACCTGCGCTGGCACAGGCAAATCAGCCAGCAAGTGACCTTGAGTCAGCAGCAGTTGAATGCCGCTGTCTTCCATCATGTAGCTCAGGCGGTCCTGCGGATATTCAGGATCCAGCGGCACATAGGCGCCACCCGCCTTGAGGATCGCCAGCAGGCCGACGATCATCTCGAAGCCGCGCTCCACCGCGATGCCCACCAGCACATCCGGCCCCACGCCCTGCTCGCGCAGCTTGTGCGCCAGGCGGTTGGCGCGGCGGTTAAGCTGGTCGTAGCTCAGCGACTGCCCGGCGAAGGTCACGGCGACTGCTTCAGGCGTGCGCGCCGCCTGCGCTTCGATCAGCACATGAGCACAGGCTTCGCTCGGGAAACTGGCAATCTCCTGCTCCGCCGCCCCGCTCAAGGCCAGGTCACCCAGCGCCCGCTGCGACGAGTCCGCCAATCCTTCCAGCAGCTCGACGAAGTGCGCCGCCAACTGTTCGACGGCCGATTCGGCATAACTGGCTCGATCAAACTTGAAGCTGGCCAGCAGCCTGTCACCCACCTGTGCCACCAGGGTCAGCGGATAGTTGGTCTGCTCCTGGCTGACCACTTCGCCAAATGCCAGTTCCTGAGGCGCACCGGCTTGAAGCGCCTCGGACACCGGATAGTTTTCGAACACCAGGATATTGTCGAACAGCGCCTCGCCGCTCCAGCCGGCCCAGCGCTGGATCTCGTACAGCGGCGTGTGCTCATGCTCGCGCAAGGCCAGGTTCAGCGCCTGGACCTGCTGCACCCAGTCGCCCACGGTCTGTTCCGGGCGCGGGCTGGCGATCACCGGCAGGGTGTTGATGAACAGCCCCAGCTGCTCCTCGACACCCGGCAACTCGGCCGGGCGACCTGCCACGGTGGCGCCGAAGGTCACGCTGGACTGCCCGGTATAGCGCTGCAACAGCAGCAGCCAGGCCGCCTGGACCAGAGTGTTAAGGGTGACCCGCTGTTCCCGGGCAAACTCGCCCAGGCGCTGGGTGCGTTGCGGGTCGAGCAGCACCGGATATTCACCCTGTCCCTGCCCATGAGCCTCGGAGCGGAACGCCTGGGCCAGCCGGGTGGGTTCGTTCAAGCCGGCGGTGCGCTCGCGCCAGAAGCGCTCGCTGACTGTCTGGTCCTGGCGTTGCAGCCACTGGATATAGTCGCGGTAACGGCTGGTCTTGGCCGCAGGCACAACACCGGCGTAACGCTGCAGCACCTCGCCGAACAGCCGCGAGCTGCTCCAGCCATCCAGCAGGATATGGTGGTTGGTCAACACCAGCTGGTAGTGCTGCTCGCCGGTACGGATCACCGCCAGGCGCAGCAGCGGGCCGCAGGCGAGGTCGAAGCCGGCGCGCAGGTCGGCCTCGGCCCAGGCCTGCAACGCCGTAGGCAGGTCGGCCTGGTCGCGCCAGTCCAGCTCCACCAGCGGCAGGCGTGCCTCGCGCAGGACGACCTGCAGCGACTGGTCGTAACCGCTGACAAAGCTGCTGCGCAGTACCTCGTGGCTGTCCAGGGTGGCCTGCCAGGCCGCGACGAAGCGCGGCACATCCAGGCCCTGCACCTCGACCCGCAGCTGGTTGATGTAGTTGCCCGCCGCCTGCTCGTAGAGGCTGTGGAACAGCATGCCCTGCTGCATCGGCGACAACGGGTAGATGTCCTCGATATTGCTCGCGGCCACCGGCAACGCCGCCAGCTGGCGCTGGTCAAGGCGGGCCAGCGGGAAGTCCGACGGCGTCACGCCCGCCACGCCAGCGGTGGTGCAATGGGCGATCAGCAGGCGCAGTTCCTCGGCGTATTCGTCGGCCAGGCGCTGGATCTGTCCGCGCTCGAACACGGCGCTGCTGAAGCTCCAGTCCAGGGCCAGCTCGCCGGCGTAAACCTGGCCATCGATGCTGAGCAGGCTGCCCAGCGGCGCCTCCGGGCTCTGCCCCTGCCCCGCGCCTTCCGGCGCCGGGACGAACAGGCCTTGCTCGCTGTCGAAGCTGCCGTCGAACTGCCCCAGGTAGTTGAACACGATGCTGCCCTGGGCCGATGCGCCGAGGGTCTGGCGGGCCTGCTCGTCGCCCAGGTAGCGCAGCACGCCGTAGCCGATACCCTTGGCCGGCACTGCGCGCAGCTGCTCCTTGACCGCCATGATCGACGCGCCCATCTCGCTTGCCGGGGTCAGTTTCAATGGATACAGGCTGCTGAACCAACCCACCGTGCGGGTGATGTCGAGGTCGTCAAACAGGTCTTCACGGCCGTGGCCTTCCAGGCGGATCAGCGCATGCGCCTCGCCGGTCCAGCGGCGGATGACCCGGGCCAGCGCCGTCAGCAGCAGGTCGTTGACCTGGGTGCGGTAGGCGGCTGGCGCCTCTTGCAGCAGTTGCCGGGTCAGCTCGGCGTTCAGTCGGGTGCGCACCGAGATCTCATGCTTGCGCTGCTGGCCGCCCTCAGGGTTCGCCCCAGGCAGGGCGTCGCTGACACCCTGCAACTGCGCCTGCCAGTAGGCCAACTCGGCCACCAGCGCGGGGCTGCGGGCATGCTCGCGCAGGTGCTCGGCCCAGGCCTTGAGCGAGCTGCTCTTGGCCGGCAGTACCGGCGTCTTGCCGGCCGCCAGGGCCTGGCAGGCCGCCTGCAGGTCTTCGAGCAGGACGCGCCAGGACACGCCGTCGACCACCAGGTGATGAATCACCACCAACAGACGCTGCTGGCCTTCGGGCAGGTCGATCAGCACCACCCGCAGCAGCGGGCCATGCTTCAGGTCCAGGCTGCGCTGGGCCTCATCGGCCAGCTCCGGCAGGCGCGCGGCATCGTCAAGCTGATGCACCCACAGCAACTGCTGTGCATCGACCGGCGCGAACTGCCCCTGCCACTGCCCCTGGTCTTCGCTGAATCGCAGGCGCAAGGCGTCGTGCTGCGCCACCAGCAGCTTGAGCGCGGGCTGCAGCAACGCCACCGTCAACGGCTGGCGCGGGCTCAGCAGCACCGCCTGGTTCCAGTGGTGACGCTGGGGAATCGCGGTGCCGAAGAAACGCGCCTGGATCGGCAGCAACGGCAGACTGCCGCTGACCTGCTCGACCACCTCGGCCGCCGGTTTCTTCTCGATCAGCTTGGCCACCGCCGCCAGTTGGCCGATGGTCTGCTTCTCGAACAACTGCTTGGGGCTCAGCTTGATGCCCTGGCGCTTGGCCCGGGCGATGATCTGCAGGCTGAGGATGGAATCGCCGCCCATCTCGAAGAAGTTATCGGTGCTGCCCACTTGCTCGCGCTTGAGCACTTCGCACCAGATCGCGGCAAGTTTCTCCTCGATTTCGCCCACCGGCGCGGTGTAGCGCTGCCTGGCCACTCCCGGTTTGGGCAGCGCCTTTTTGTCCAGCTTGCCGTTGGCGGTCAGCGGCAGGCGCTCGAGCAACAGCACTTGAGCCGGCATCAGGTACTCCGGCAGGCGCGCCTGCAGGGCCTGGCGCAACGCCTCGGCCTGCAGCTCCACGCCCGCCGCCGGCACGGCCCAGGCCACCAGTTGCAGGCGCGTCGGATCGCTGTCCAGGGGCAGCGCCAGCACCACGGCCTCGCCGACGCCGGGCAGGCCTTGCAGCACCTGGCCGACCTCGCCCGGCTCGACCCGGTAGCCGCGGATCTTCACCTGGTCGTCGCCACGGCCCAGGTACTCCAGCACGCCCTGATCCAGGCGCGCGCGGTCACCGGCACGGTACAGCCGCTCGCCGTTGTGGCCAAAGGGATCGGGGACGAACCGCTCGGCGGTCAGGCCCGGCTGGCCGACATAGCCCTGGGCCAAGCCCTGGCCACCCAGGTACAGCTCGCCGGCCACCCGCTCGGGCAGCGGGTTGAGGTAGGCATCCAGCACCCGCGCCTGGCCGTTATCCAATGGTCGACCCACCGGCACGCTGCGCCAGCCGGGCAGGCGTTCGCCGACTTCGTGGGTGAGGATGCCCACGGTGGTCTCGGTCGGACCGTAGTGGTTGATGATCCGGCAACCGGGCTTCAGGCGCCGGACCTGCTCGATCAGGGCCCAGGAGCTGGCTTCGCCGCCAAGGATCAGCAGCTGTTCGGGCAACACCCGCTCAGGCTGCGCGGCCTGCAGCAGGCCTTGCAGATGACTGGGCACGATCTTCAGCACATCGACCCGGTGCTCGGCCATGTAGCTGGCAAAGCCGTCCGGGTCGAAGCCCTGGTCGTGGCCCAGCAGGTGCAGCAGCCGGCCCGAGGCCAGCGCGCCGAACAGCACGGTGTGACCGAGGTCCGCGGCCACGGTGGAGACCATCGCCAGGCTGGCGCCGGGTTGCAGGTCGAGGCGTTGCAGCACGCCCTGCAGGTAGTTGGCCAGCGCGCCGTGGCTGATCACCACGCCCTTGGGCTGCCCGGTGGAACCCGAGGTGTAGATGATGTACGCCGCTTGCTGCGGTTCGATGTGTACCGCCGGCGGCTGGTCGCTGCAGTCTGCGTGCTGCGCCGCGTCAAAAGCCAGCGCCGGGCATACGCCGAGCCCCGCCGCCTGGGCATCGCCCAGGGCATGCACCAGCAACCGCGCGCCACTGCCCTGCAGCAGTTGCTGCAGGCGTTCGGCGGGCTGGCGGCTGTCCAGCGGCAGGTACACCGCGCCCAGCTTGAGCACGGCCAGCAGGCTGGTCACCCACTCGATGGAGCGTTCCTGGCACAGCGCCACGGTCATGCCCGGGGCGATGCCCTGCGCCTTCAGATAGTGGGCGAAGCGGTTGGCCTGCTGCTCCAGCTCCATGTAGCTGACCATGCGATCACCCGCGCGCAGCGCCGGCTGCCCGGCACCGGCCTGCAGGCCTTGGCGCCACAGGGCGAGGAAGTCCGGCTGCGACCAGTCCCGGAGGTTGGCCTCGACCTGCGCGGCCTGGGTATCGGGATGCTCGAACAGCGCCGCCTCAGGATGCTCCACGAGGGTGCGCAGCACCGCCTGGAACGAAGCAGCGATGCGTTCGATGGTCGCGGCTTCGAACAGGTCGGTGCTGTAGGTGAAGTAGCCTTGCAGGCCGTCGGGCGTTTCGGAGAAGTCGAAGGCCAGGTCGAAGCGGGCATCGCGGCCTTCGACCGAAAAACCGCTGACGCTCAGGCCGCCCAGCGTCTGCCGGGCCTGGGCGGCGGCTTCGCTGTCGGCCAGGTTCTGGTTGATCTTCACCTGGAACAGTGGGTTGTGGCCCAGCGAGCGCTCCGGCGCCAGGGCATCCACCAGGTGCTCGAACGGCAGTTCCTGATGTGACTGCGCTCCACTGACGGCCTGCTTCACCTGTTCCAGCAGGGCCGCGCCGCTCTGACACTCGTCCACCTGCACCCGCAGCACCTGGGTGTTGATGAAGAAGCCGATCAGGCCTTCGACTTCCTTGCGGTTGCGCCCGGCGTTGGGCGCGCCGATGCGGATGTCGGCCTGGCCGCTGTAGCGCGCCAGGGTCACGGCCAGGGCCGCGAGGGTCAGCATGAACACGGTCTGGCCCTGGCTGCGCGCCTGGGCCTTGAGCTTGGCCGACAACGCCGCCGGCACATCGCTGCGCAGGGTCGCGCCGCGGTAGCTGGGGTGCGCCGGGCGCTCATGATCCAACGGCAGTTCCAGCACCGGGTGCTCATCTCCCAGCTGCTGCTTCCAGTACTGCAACTGGCGCTCACCCTCGCCGGCCTCGAGCCAGGCGCGCTGCCAGATGGCATAGTCGGCGTACTGCACCTCGAGCGGCGGCAGGTCGGCAGCGCGACCCTGGGACAGCGCTTCGTACAGGTGCACGAACTCCTGCACCATCAGCTCGCCCGACCAGCCGTCGGAGACGATATGGTGCATGCACACCGTCAGCACATGTTCGCTGGGCGCCAGGCGCAGCAAGCGGACCCGTAGCAGCGGCCCTTCGAGCAGGTCGAAAGGCGCATCCAGCGCCTCGCGCACCGCGCCGCGCAGGCACTGTTCGAGATCTTCGCCCGGCCCGGCCTGCACCTCACGCACTTCCAGGCTCACGCCCGACTGCTCAAGGACCTGCTGGTGGAACTCACCCTCTTCAGAGACAAAACGCGTGCGCAGGCTTTCGTGACGCCGCACCAGCGCGTCCAGGGCCTCGGCCAGGGCCTGCTGGTTCAGCGAGCCGCTCAGGCGCACTGCCATCGGCACGTTGTAGAAACTGCTCTGCGGCTCCAGCTGCCAGAGGAACAGCATGCGCTGCTGGGCATAGGACAGCGGGATGCGCGGGCTGTCGTGGCGGGTGACGGCGATCGGCAGCAGGCGAAAGCTCTGCCCGGTCTCGCGCATCTTGTCGAGGATCTGCCGACGCTGCTCCAGGGCAAGGCCCACAAAGCGCTTGGCGATACGTTCTGCTGTGCTCTTGTCCATCTCAGACGCCCGCCATTTCATTCATCATTCTTTCGATATCGGACAAGCCGTCCTCGCTCAACGACAGGCCGGTGGAGGCACAGGCCTGGGCAAAATCATTCAATTGCGGTTTCTCGAATAGCAGGCGCAGCGGGATGTCGATCCCCAGGCCCGAGTTGATCTTGGAAATCAGCTGGGCCGCCAGCAGCGAATGCCCGCCCAGCTCGAAGAAGTCATCCATCAGGCCCACCCGCTCGACCTCCAGCACCTCGGCCCAGAGCGCCGCCAGCTGCTGTTCCAGCTCGCTGACCGGGGCCACGTAGGCCGACTGCGCCTGACGGGTATCGGGGGCCGGCAGCGCCTTGCGGTCGAGCTTGCCGTTGGGCAGCAGCGGCATGCGCTCGAGCAGCACCAGGTACATCGGCACCATGTAGTCCGGCACGCTGGCACCCAGGTGCGCCTTCAGTTCGGCGCGCAGGCCAGCGTCCTCCTCGGGCATCGCGTCGGGCACCAGGTAGGCGGCCAGCTGCTTGCCGCCCGGGCCGTCGATATCGACCACCAGCACCTCGCGCACTGCCGGGTGCTCGCGCAGACGTGCCTCGATCTCGCCCAGTTCGATACGGAAGCCGCGGATCTTCACCTGATGGTCGATGCGCCCGGCATACTCGACCACACCCTGCTCGCGGTAGCGCGCCAGGTCGCCGGTACGGTACAGACGCCCACCCGGTGTGCTGGCGAACGGATCGGGGATGAAGCGCTCGGCAGTCAACCCCGGGCGGTTGTGATAGCCGCGGGCAAGCAATTCGCCACCGACCAGCAGTTCGCCGATGGCCCCAGGCAGGGCCAGGTCACCGTCGGCGTCCACCAGGTGGATCGAGCGGCCGGCCAGGGCCTTGCCGATCGGGATCTGCACCGGCAGGGGCTGCTCGCCGGTGACATAGGCGCTGCAGTCATGGCTCATGACACTGACGGTGGCCTCGGTCGGCCCGTAGGTGTTGAGCAGGCGCACATGGCCAAGCCCGGCCTGTTGCCAGGCCAGCACCGCATCGGCGGCCATGGCCTCGCCGCCCATGTGGATGCGCCGCAGCTGGCCGTAGTCCCGCGGGCCCTTGGCCGCGAAGTCCTTGGCCAGCAGGTGCCAGTAGGCGGTCGGCAGGTCGGCGAAGGTGATGCCTTGGGTCACCAGTTCGCGGTAGAAGGTCTCGCTGTCCCACAGCGTCGGGCCACGCACCACCACGCTGGCGCCGCAGATCAGCGCCGGGTACAGCTGCTCGACGAAGGCGTCGAAGTTGAAGGTGGAGAACTGCAGCACCCGGTCGGCCGCCGACAGCCCGCAGAAGCCCTTGGCGACATGGGCGTGCCGGCTCAGGGCCGCGGCGCTGATGCCCACGCCCTTGGGGCGGCCGGTGGAGCCGGAGGTGTACATGATGTACGCCAGGTTGTCGGGGTCGCCCAGTTCAGGCAGCGCATGGTTTGGCCAGGCGTCGAGGGGTTCGCTGTCCAGGCACAGGCAGCGCACCTGCGGCGCCACCGCCAGGCCTTGCAACTGCGTGCTGTGGCCAAGCAGCAGGACGATGCCGCTGTCCTCCATCATGTAGGCCAGGCGCTCGTGCGGGTAGTCGGGGTCCAGCGGCACATAGGCGCCGCCGGCCTTGAGCACCGCCAGTAGACCGACCACCATGTCCAGGCTGCGCGGCAGGGCGATGCCCACGCGCACGTCCGGGCCGATGCCTTCCTGGCGCAGGCGGTGGGCCAGCTGGTTGGCGCGCTGGTCCAGGGCCTGGTAGCTGAGCTGCTGCCCTTCGCAGATCAGCGCCGTGGCCTGCGGCGTGCGCGCGGCCTGGTCGGCGATCAACTGCTGCACGGTGCGCTGGTCGGGGTAGACCGCCTCGTGTCGGCTCCATTGCTCAAGGATGGTCTGGCGCTGCGCCGCGTCCAGCAGCGGCAGCTCGACGATGCGCTGGGCCGGCTGGGTGCTGACCGCCTGCAGCAGGTTGAGCCAGTGCGCGGCCATGCGCTCGATGGTGGCGTGCTCGAACAGGTCGCTGACGTAGGTCAGGGTCGCGCCCAGGCCATCCTCGCTTTCAAAGGTGTCCAGGGCCAGGTCCAGATGCGCCGTGGGGTTGCCCCAGCTCAGGCCTTCGATGCTCAAGCCCGGCAACTCGCGGGCCTGGTCCGGGCGCTGGGCCTGGTGGTTGAACATCACCTGGAACAGCGGGTTGTGGCTCAGGCTGCGCTCTGGCTGCAGCGCCTCGACCAGTTGCTCGAACGGCAGGTCCTGGTGGGCCTGGGCCTGCAGCGCAGTGTGCTTGACCTGCTGCAGCAGCTCGCTGAAGGTCGTGTGCAGCTCGAACTGCGCCTTGAGCACCTGGGTGTTGACGAAGAAGCCGATCAGCCCCTCGGTCTCGGCCCGGGTGCGGTTGGCGATCGGCACGCCGACGCGGATGTCGGCCTGCCCGGTCTGGCGGTGCAGCAGGCTCTGGAACGAGGCCAGCAGCAGCATGAACAGCGTCAACCCTTGCTGTCGCGCCTGGGCCTTCAGGGCCTGGACCAGCGGCGCCGGTACCTCGATGGCGAGGCTGCGTCCGGCGTGGCTCTGCACGGTGGGGCGCGGGTGATCGGTGGGCAGTTGCAGCACATAGTGCTCGCCGCCCAGCTGGGCCAGCCAGTAATCGAGCTGGCGGGCCTGCTCGCCGGCCGCCATCCACTGGCGCTGCCAGGCGGCATAGTCGGCGTACTGCACGGCCAGGGCCGGCAGCTCGGGCTGGCGGCCCTGGCTCAAGGCCAGGTAGGCGCTCACCACCTCATCGACCATGATCGGCATCGACCAGCCATCGGCGACGATATGGTGCAGGGTCAGCACCAGCACATGCTCGTCCTCGGCCAGGCGCAGCAGGCGTACCCGCAGCAGCGGCCCCTGGGTCAGGTCGAACGGGCGCTGGATCTCACGGGCAACGCGTTCGCGGACCGCCTCGGTGGAGGTGTCCTGCAGCGACTCCATCACCAGGGTGAAGGTCGTGGGCACCTGGATATGCTGTAGTGCCTCGCCACCCCGTTGCTCGAAGGTGGTGCGCAGGCTCTCATGCCGCGCGACCAGGGCTTCGAAGGCCTGGCGCAGCGCCTCCAGGTTGATCCGGCCCTTCAGTTGCAGGGCTGCGGGGATATGGTAGGCGGTGCTTTCAGGCTCCAGCTGCCAGAGGAACCACTGGCGTTGCTGGGCATAGGACAACGGCAGCGGTTGGCTGCGGTCCACGACAGTGAACGCCGGTGCCTGGCTGGCCGAACCCTGGCCGGCAGCCTGGGCGAAGGCCTGCAGGTCGGCGGACTCGAACAGGCTGCGCAGCGAAACTTCCAGGTTCAGGCGCTGGCGAATGCGCGAGGTCACCTGGGTGGCCAGTAGCGAGTGGCCGCCGAGTTCGAAGAAGTTGTCGTGCAGCCCCACCTGCTCGACCTTCAGCACTTCGCTCCAGATCGCGGCCAGTTGTTGTTCCAGGTCCGTACGCGGGGCCACGTAGCCTTGTTGCAGTTGGCTTGCGTCCGGCTTGGGCAGGGCCTTGCGGTCCAGCTTGCCGTTGGCGGTCAGCGGCCACTGTTCCAGCACCAGGAAATGAGTCGGAACCATGTAGTCCGGGAGGTTGGCTTTCAGGTGCTGTTTCAGCGTGTCGCGCAGCGTTGCGTGATCGGCGGATGGATCCTGAGCGATCAGGTAGGCAGCCAGTTGCTTGCCCCCTGCCCCGTCGATATCCAGCACCAGCACTTCGCGCACGGCGGCATGCTCTTGCAGGCGTGCCTCGATCTCGCCCAGTTCGATACGGAAGCCGCGAATCTTCACCTGATGATCGATCCGGCCCACGTACTCGATCACCTCCTGGCCGCGATAGCGCGCCAGGTCACCGGTGCGGTACAGGCGCCCGCCTTCGCTGGAGAACGGATCCGGCACGAAGCGTTCGGCAGTCAGCGAAGCGCGGTTGTGGTAACCGCGGGCCAGGCCGGCATGGCCAACGTGCAGCTCGCCCGTGCAGCCCTTGGCCACCGGATTGAAATCGGCATCCAGTACATACATCGACAGGTCCGGGATCGCCGCACCGATCGGGCTACCCGCCTGTTGCGTGTCGGCAAAGCCGATTGGCCGATAGGTCACGTGGACCGTGGTCTCGGTGATGCCGTACATGTTGATCAGGTTGTCGCAGTCTTCACCAAAGCGTTCGAACCACGGTTGCAGTGCCGCCACATCCAGGGCCTCGCCACCGAAGATCACGTAGCGCAGGGCCAGATCATCAGCACTGTCACAGGCCACTCGCATCAGCGGCTTGAACGCCGACGGGGTCTGGTTGAGCACGGTCACGCCCTGCTCCACCAGCAACTGGTGGAAGTCTTCCGGCGAACGGGTCACCTCACGCGGCACGATCACCAGGCGACCGCCGTGCAGCAGCGCACCGAAGATCTCCCACACCGAGAAGTCGAAGGCATACGAGTGGAACAGCGTCCATACATCCTGCGGACCGAAGCCGAACCAGGCATCGGTGGCCTTGAACAGGCGCAGCAGGTTGTGGTGCGGCAGCAAGGTGCCTTTTGGCTTGCCGGTGGAGCCCGAGGTGTAGATCACATAGGCAAGGTTGTCCGGCTGCGTCAGGTGCGCAGGGTTCTGATCGCTGTAGCCAGCCAGATCGTCTTCCAGCTTCAGGCTGCGGACCTGCGCCGGTACAGGCAGATCGGCCAACAGATGACCTTGAGTCAGCAGCAGTTGAATACCGCTGTCTTCCATCATGTAGCTCAGGCGATCCTGCGGGTACTCCGGATCCAGCGGCACATAGGCGCCCCCGGCCTTGAGAATCGCCAGCAGGACGACGATCATCTCGAAGCCGCGCTCCACGGCGATGCCCACCAGCACATCCGGCCCCACGCCCTGCTCGCGCAGCTTGTGGGCCAGGCGGTTGGCGCGGCGGTTGAGCTGGTCGTAGCTCAGCGCCTGCCCGGCGAAGGCCACGGCAATCGCCTCAGGCGTACGTGCCGCCTGCGCCTCGATCAGCACATGAGCGCACTCGGCGCTTGGATAACGCTGCACATCCGCTTGCAGCTCGACCAGCTCTGCCGCATCGAGCAACGGCAACTGCGCCACGCGCTGGCCGCTGTCCTGGCAGATGCCCTGCAGCAGGTTGCGCCAGTACCCACCCAGACGCTCGGCCGTGGCCGGGTCGAACAACGCGGTGGCATAGGTCAGGATGGCGCTCAGCCCGGCGCCATGCTCGACCGTGTTGAGCACCAGGTCGAACTGGGCGGTGCGCTCTTCCCAGTCCAGCCCCTCGATCCGAAGCCCGGCCAGCTCCTGGGCCATGCCGGGATTTTCCGCCTTGTGGTTGAACAACACCTGGAACAGCGGGCTGTGGCTCATGCTGCGCTCGGGCTGCAGCGCCTCGACCAGTTGTTCGAACGGCAGGTCCTGGTGCGCCTGGGCCTGCACGGCGGTCTGGCGGACCTGTTGCAGCAGCTCGGCGAAAGTGGTGCGCAGGTCAAAGCGGGCGTCGAGCACCTGGGTGTTGACGAAGAAGCCAATCAGGCCCTCGGTCTCGGCCCGGTTGCGGTTGGCCACCGGCACGCCGACGCGCACCTGCGATTGCCCGCTGAGGCGGTGCAGCAGCGTCTGGAACGAAGCCAGCAGCAGCATGAACAGGGTCACGCCCTGTTGCCGCGCGGTAGCCTTGAGGGCCTCGACCAGCTCGCGCTCCAGACGGATGTCCAGGCGTGCGCCGGCGTGGTTCTGCTGCAGGGGCCGCGGACGGTCGGTCGGCAGCTCCAGCAACGGTTGCTCATCACCCAACTGCCGGCGCCAGTAGTCGAGCTGGCGAGCCTGCTCGCCGGCTTCCATCCACTGGCGCTGCCAGGCCGCATAGTCGGCGTACTGGAACGCCAGGGCCGGCAGTTGCGGGGCAATGCCCTGGCAATGGGCGGCATACAGGCGCACCACTTCATCGACCATGACCGGCATCGACCAGCCGTCGGCGACGATATGGTGCAGAGTCAGCACCAGCACATGCTCGTCGGCGGCCAGGCGCAGCAGGCGGGCGCGCAGCAGCGGGCCGTGCTCCAGGTCGAATGGCTGGGCGGTTTCCTCGACGATACGTGCCTGCAGGGCTTCGGCGTTTACCGTTTCGACGGCCAGGTCGAAGTCGCTGGCCAGGTGGATGCGCTGCCAGGCTTGGTCGCCTTCCTGATGGAAGGTGGTGCGCAGGGTTTCATGACGAGCAATCAGCGCGGCGAAGCTGCTGCGCAGGGCCTCGATGTTCAGCTCGCCCTTCAGACGCAGGGCCGAAGGAATGTTGTAGGCGGCGCTGTCCGGCTCCAGCTGCCAGAGGAACCACTGGCGTTGCTGGGCGTAGGACAACGGCAGCGGCTGGCTGCGGTCCACGACAGTGAACGCCGGCGCCTGGCTGGCCGAACCCTGGCCGGCAGCCTGGGCGAAGGCCCGCAGGTCGGCGGACTCGAACAGGCTGCGCAGCGGGACTTCCAGCTCCAAGCGCTGGCGGATCCGCGAGGTCACTTGGGTGGCCAGCAACGAGTGGCCACCGAGCTCGAAGAAGTTGTCGTGCAGACCCACCTGCTCGACCTTCAGCACTTCGCTCCAGATCGCGGCCAGTTGTTGTTCCAGCGCCGTGCGTGGCGCCACGTAGCCTTGTTGCAGTTGGCTGGCGTCCGGCTTCGGCAGGGCCTTGCGGTCCAGCTTGCCGTTGGCCGTCAGCGGCCACTGGTCCAGCACAAGGAAGTGGGTCGGGACCATGTAGTCCGGCAGGTTGGCTTTCAGGTGCTGTTTCAGCGTGTCACGCAACGTTGCGTGGTCTGCATTTACATCTTGGGCGATCAGGTAAGCGGCCAGTTGCTTGCCCCCTGCCCCGTCGATATCCAGCACCAACACTTCGCGCACGGCAGCGTGCTCTTGCAGGCGTGCCTCGATCTCGCCCAGTTCGATACGGAAGCCACGGATCTTCACCTGATGGTCGATCCGGCCCACGTATTCGATCACGTCCTGGCCGCGATAGCGCGCCAGGTCGCCGGTACGGTACAGGCGCCCGCCTTCGCTGGAGAACGGATCCGGCACAAAGCGTTCGGCAGTCAGCGAAGCGCGGTTGTGGTAACCGCGGGCCAGGCCGGCGTGGCCGACGTGCAGCTCGCCCGTGCAGCCCTTGGCCACCGGATTGAAATCGGCATCCAGTACATACATCGACAGGTCCGGGATCGCCGCACCGATCGGGCTGCCCGGTTGCTGCGTATCGGCGAAGCGGATCGGCCGGTAGGTCACGTGGACCGTGGTCTCGGTGATGCCGTACATGTTGATCAGGTTGTCGCAGTCCTCGCCGAAACGCTCGAACCACGGTTGCAACGCCGCCACATCCAGGGCTTCGCCGCCGAAGATCACGTAACGCAGCGCCAGATCGGCAGAGCTGTCACAAGCCACCCGCATCAGCGGTTTGAACGCCGACGGGGTCTGGTTCAGCACGGTCACGCCCTGCTCCACCAGCAACTGGTGGAAGTCTTCAGGCGAACGCGTGGTTTCACGCGGCACGATCACCAGACGACCGCCGTGCAGCAGCGCACCGAAGATCTCCCAGACGGAGAAGTCGAAGGCGTACGAGTGGAACAGCGTCCATACATCCTGCGGACCGAAGCCGAACCAGGCATCGGTCGCCTTGAACAGGCGCAGCAGGTTGTGGTGCGGCAGCAGCGTGCCTTTCGGCTTGCCGGTCGAGCCCGAGGTGTAGATGACGTAGGCCAGATTGTCCGGCTGAGTCAGGTGCGCAGGGTTCTCATCGCTGTAGCCAGCCAGATCGTCTTCCAGCTTCAGGCTGCGGACCTGCGTCGGCACGGGCAGATTCGCCAGCAGGTGACCTTGCGTCAGCAACAGTTGAATACCGCTGTCTTCCATCATGTAGCTCAGGCGGTCCTGCGGGTATTCCGGATCCAGCGGCACATAGGCGCCACCCGCCTTGAGGATCGCCAGCAGGCCGACGATCATCTCGAACCCGCGCTCCACGGCGATGCCCACCAGCACATCCGGCCCCACGCCCTGCTCACGCAGCTTGTGCGCCAGGCGGTTGGCACGGCGGTTGAGCTGGTCGTAGCTCAGCGCCTGCCCGGCGAAGGTCACGGCGACCGCCTCAGGCGTACGTGCCGCCTGCGCCTCGATCAGCTCATGGGCACAAGCCGTGCCTGGATATTGCTGCACATCAGCTTTCCACTCGCCCTGCTCTGCCACATCGAGCAACGGCAACTGCGCCACACGCTGCGCGTGGTCCTGGCAAATGCCCTGCAACAGGTTGCGCCAATGCCGGCCGATGCGCTCGACCGTGGCCGGGTCGAACAGCGAGGTGGCGTAGGTCAGTGCCGCGATCAGCCCGCCGTCGTGTTCGGCGGTGTTGAGGATCAGGTCGAACTGGGTGGTCTGCCCTTCCCAGCTCAAGCCCTCGACCTGCAGCTCGCCGAGCTGACGGGCCATGCCCGGGCTTTCGGCCTGGTGGTTGAACAGCACCTGGAACAGCGGGTTGTGGCTCATGCTGCGCTCGGGCTGCAGCGCCTCGACCAGTTGCTCGAACGGCAGGTCCTGATGCGCCTGGGCCTGCAGCGCGGCCTCGCGGACCTGCTGCAGCAACACGGTGAAGGTGGTCTGCGGCGCGAACTCGGCCTTGAGCACCTGGGTGTTGACGAAGAAGCCGATCAGCCCCTGGGTTTCGGCCCGGGCACGGTTGGCCACCGGCACGCCGACACGGATATCGGCCTGGCCGCTGTAGCGGTGCAGCAGCGTCTGGAACGACGCCAGCAACAGCATGAACAGGGTCACCCCCTGCTGACGCGCCAAGGTCTTGAGCGCCTGGGCCAGGGAGGCATCGATATCGATGGCCAGGCGCGCGCCGTGGAAGTTCTGCACCGACGGCCGCGGACGGTCGACGGGCAGCTCCAGCAGCGGCTGCTCGCCGGCCAGCTGCTGGCGCCAGTAGCCGAGCTGGCGCTCCTGCTCGCCCGCTTCCATCCAGTCGCGCTGCCACAACGCGTAGTCGGCGTACTGGATCGGCAGCTCAGCCAGGGTAACCGGCGAGCCCTGGCGCAAGCCTTGGTAAAGACGGATCAGCTCGTCCACCAGGATCGGCGTGGACCAGCCATCGGAGACGATATGGTGCACGGTGAGAATCAGCACATGCTCATCAGACCCCAGCACCAGCAGCCTGACCCGCAGCAGTGGGCCCTGTTGCAGGTCGAAGGGTTGCTGCACCTCGGCCTCCACCCGTGCACGGATGGCCGCTTCCAGATTTGCCGGATCGGCAACCGCGAACGGCTCAACCGCCAATGCCAGCGGCAAGGGCGGATGGACGACCTGCACCGCGCCGTCACCCTCCTGGCGGAAGGTGGTGCGCAGGGTCTCGTGGCGCGCCACCAGGCTGTCGAAGCTGCGCTGCAACGCCTCGATATCCAGCGCGCCCTTGAGCCGCAGCGCCGCCGGAATGTTGTAGGCGGCGCTGTGCGGATCGAGCTGCCAGAGGAACCACTGGCGCTGCTGTGCGTATGAAAGCGCTGCCCCGTCCGCAGAGTCCCTTCTGAAGATCGGGGTGACCCCGTAGAGGTTGACACCCTGGCGCTTGAGCAAGGCTGCCAATGCCTTGCGCTCCCTGGTGGACAGCGACTTTACGGAGTCGAGCAGCTCTTGCACTTTGAATGTCTCCCGCTAAGCGATCAGATTATCTATTTCCTGTGCAGTAAGACGTTTCAAGGCCTCCAGGGATTTAGTCAGTTCGTCATGGGCGTTGGCGACCTGCCCCGACTTGCGCTCGACCACCTGGCTGAAATCGGCCAGGGTGGCCTGCTCGAACAGCTCGTTCAGGCTCAGGTCGACGCCCAGTTGCTCGCGCACCCGGCCGATCACCTGGACAATCAGCAGCGAGTGCCCACCCAGGTCGAAGAAGTTGTCCTGCAGCCCCACCCGCTCGACATGCAGCACCTCGGCCCAGATCGCCGCCAGCTTGCGCTCCAGCTCCGTGACCGGCGCCACATGGGCCGGCTGCAGCTGGCTGGCGTCCGGCAGCGGCAGGGCCTTGCGGTCCAGCTTGCCGTTGGGGGTCTGCGGCATGCGCGCCAGGCCCACCAGGTGGCTCGGCACCATGTAGTCCGGCAGCCCGGCCTTCAGGTGCGCGCGCAGCTCGCCGCGCAGCGCTTCCACGCCTTGCTGCGCGTCGTGCAGCACCAGGTAGGCCACCAGCTGCTTGCCGGTCGGGCCGTCGATATCGATCACCGCGGCCTCGCGGATCGCCGGGTGCAACAGCAGGCGCTCCTCGATTTCGCCCAGCTCGATGCGGAAGCCACGGATCTTCACCTGGTGGTCCAGGCGCCCGACATACTCGATCACGCCGTCGTCGCGGTAGCGGGTCAGGTCGCCGGTGCGGTACAGGCGCGCGCCCGGCTCGCTGGCGAACGGATCCGGCACGAAGCGCTCGGCGGTGAGGCCCGGACGGTTGTGGTAGCCCCGCGCCAAGCCATCGCCGCCGATCAGCAGCTCGCCGCGCGCGCCTTGCGCCAACACGTCGAGCTCGTCACTGACCACGTGCAGGCGGGTGTTGGCCAGCGGACGGCCCAGCCACACATCGTCGCTGGCGGTCAGGTAGTGGCAGGCCGACCAGATGGTGGTCTCGGTCGGGCCGTAGACGTTCCACACATGCCCGGCCTGGGCAATCAGGCGCTGGGCCAGCTCGGCGCTCAGCGCCTCGCCGCCGCACAGCACCTTCTTGCCGGCGAAGGCACCGGGCGCCGCAGCATCCAGCAGCATGCGCCAGGTCGATGGCGTGGCCTGGACGACGCTGACCGCCTGGGCGTGGATCACCGCCATCAGGGCCTGCGGGTCCTTGTTCACCTGCTCGCCCAGCAGCACCACGCTGGCGCCGCGCAGCAACGGCAGGTACAGCTCAAGGCCGGCGATGTCGAACGACAGCGAGGTCAGCGACAGCACCTTGTCCTGGGCGTCGATGCCCGGCTGGCGCGCCATGCTGCACAGGAAGTTGACCAGCGCGTCGTGGCGGATGGTCACGCCCTTGGGCTTGCCGGTGGAGCCGGAGGTGTAGATCACGTACGCGAGGTTTTCCGGCAGTGCCAGCTGGCGCGGATTGTCCCCGCCGTGCTCGGCTGGCAGCGGCTGGTCCAGGCACAGGCTGTGCACCTGCGGCGGAATCGGCAGGCGCTGCAGCAGGCTGGACTGGGTCAGCAGCAGCGGGATGCCGCTGTCCTCCATCATGTAAGCCAGGCGGTCCTCGGGGAACTGCGGGTCCAGCGGCACATAGGCGCCACCAGCCTTGAGTACCGCCAGCAGGCCGACCAGCATGTCAAGGCTGCGCTCCACGGCGATCCCCACCAGCACATCGGGGCCGACGCCCAGGCTGCGCAGGTGATGGGCCAGGGCGTTGGCGCGACGGTTAAGCTGCTCATAGCTCAGCGACTGCTCGCCCAGCACCGCAGCGATGGCCTGCGGCGTGCGTGCGGCCTGCACCTCGATCAACTGCTGGACGGTCTGCCCGCGTGGATAGTCGGCGGCGCTGTCATTCCAGGCGTGCAGGGTGCGTTCGCGCTCCTCGCGGTTCAGCAGCGGCAGTTCGGCAACCCGCTGCCCGGCGTCCTGGCAGATGCCCTGCAACAGGTTGCGCCAGTGCTGGGCCATGCGCGCCACGCTGGCGGCCTCGAACAGGCTGGTGGCGTAGGTCAGGGTCGCGCTCAGGCCGCCTTCGTGCTCGGCGGTGTCCAGGGTCAAGTCGAACTGCGCGGTCTGCTTGTCCGAGACCAGCCCCTGCAGGCTGAGGCCCGCCAGCTCGCGGGATTCGCCCAGCACCTGGGTCTGGTGGTTGAACAGCACCTGGAACAGCGGGCTGTGGCTCAGGCTGCGCTCCGGCTGCAGGGCCTCGACCAGTTGTTCGAAGGGCAGCTCCTGGTGCGCCTGGGCGCCCAGGGCGGTGTGCTTGACCTGTTGCAGCAATTCGTCGAAGCGCAGTTGCGGCTGGAAGCGGGCATCCAGTACCTGGGTGTTGACGAAGAAGCCGATCAGCCCTTCGGTCTCGGCCCGGGTGCGGTTGGCCACCGGCACGCCGACGCGGATGTCGGCCTGACCGGAATGACGATGCAGCAAGGCCTGGAACGACGCCAGCAGGAGCATGAACAGGGTCACGTCCTGTTGCCCGGCCAGCGCCTTGAGCTGGGCAACCAGGCCCGGCTCCAGGCTCACCTGCAGGCGAGCGCCGTCGTATTGCTGCACGGCGGGACGCGGGTGGTCGGTGGCCAGCTCGAGGATCGGCTGGCTGCTGCCCAGGCGCGCTTGCCAGTAGTCCAGCTGGCGCTGTTGCTCGCCAGCCTCCATCCACTGGCGCTGCCAGGCGGCGTAGTCGGCGTACTGGAACGCCAGGGCCGGCAGCTGCGGGGCCTTACCCTGCAGATGGCTTTCATAGCCGCGCACCAGTTCGTCGACCATGATCGGCATCGACCAGCCGTCGGCGACGATATGGTGCAGGGTCAGCACCAGCACGTGGTCGTCGGCGGCCAGGCGCAGCAAGCGGGCGCGCAGCAGCGGACCGTGCTCGAGGTTGAACGGCTCGCGCACCTGGGCCTCGACCCAGGCCTGTAGCGCCGTCTCATCCAGGGCAGCCGACGCGACCTGCAGCGGAACATCGAGCGTCGGGTGCACAACCTGTTCGGCACTATCGCCCTGCTGCCTGAAGGTGGTGCGCAGGGTTTCGTGACGGGCGATCAGCGCGGCGAAGCTGCTGCGCAGGGCCTCGATGTTCAGCTCGCCCTTCAGACGCAGGGCCGAAGGGATGTTGTAGGCGGCGCTGTCCGGCTCCAGCTGCCAGAGGAACCACTGGCGTTGCTGGGCGTAGGACAACGGCAGCGGCTGGCTGCGGTCCACGACAGTGAACGCCGGCGCCTGGCTGGCCGAACCCTGGCCGGCAGCCTGGGCGAAGGCCCGCAGGTCGGCGGACTCGAACAGGCTGCGCAGCGGGACTTCCAGCTCCAAGCGCTGGCGGATCCGCGAGGTCACTTGGGTGGCCAGCAACGAGTGGCCACCGAGCTCGAAGAAGTTGTCGTGCAGACCCACCTGCTCGACCTTCAGCACTTCGCTCCAGATCGCGGCCAGTTGTTGTTCCAGCGCCGTGCGTGGCGCCACGTAGCCTTGTTGCAGTTGGCTGGCGTCCGGCTTCGGCAGGGCCTTGCGGTCCAGCTTGCCGTTGGCCGTCAGCGGCCACTGGTCCAGCACCAGGAAGTGCGTGGGGACCATGTAGTCCGGCAGGTTGGCTTTCAGGTGCTGTTTCAGCGTGTCACGCAGCGTTGCGTGATCGGCGGATGGATCCTGAGCGATCAGATAGGCAGCCAGTTGCTTGCCCCCTGCCCCGTCGATATCCAGCACCAGCACTTCGCGCACGGCGGCATGTTCTTGCAGGCGTGCCTCGATTTCGCCCAGTTCGATACGGAAGCCACGGATCTTCACCTGATGGTCGATCCGGCCCACGTATTCGATCACCTCCTGGCCGCGATAACGGGCCAGGTCGCCGGTGCGGTACAGACGTCCGCCTTCGCTGGAGAACGGATCCGGTACGAAGCGTTCGGCGGTCAGCGAGGCACGGTTGTGGTAACCGCGCGCCAGGCCGGCTTGGCCGACGTGCAGCTCGCCCGTGCAGCCCTTGGCCACCGGATTGAAATCGGCATCCAGTACATACATCGACAGGTCCGGGATCGCCGCACCGATCGGGCTGCCCGGTTGCTGCGTATCGGCGAAGCGGATCGGCCGGTAGGTCACGTGGACCGTGGTCTCGGTGATGCCGTACATGTTGATCAGGTTGTCGCAGTCCTCGCCGAAACGCTCGAACCAGGGTTGCAGTGCCGCCACATCCAAGGCTTCGCCGCCGAAGATCACGTAGCGCAGTGCCAGATCATCAGCGCTGTCACAGGCCGCCCGCATCAGCGGCTTGAACGCCGATGGGGTCTGGTTCAGCACGGTGACACCCTGCTCCACCAGCAGTTGGTGGAAGTCTTCCGGCGAACGCGTGGTTTCACGCGGCACGATCACCAAACGACCACCGTGCAGCAGCGCACCGAAGATCTCCCAGACGGAGAAGTCGAATGCATAGGAGTGGAACAACGTCCACACATCCTGCGGCCCGAAGCCGAACCAGGCGTCGGTCGCCTTGAACAGGCGCAACAGGTTGTGGTGCGGCAGCAGCGTGCCTTTCGGCTTGCCGGTCGAGCCCGAGGTGTAGATCACATAGGCCAGGTTATCCGGCTGGCTCAGGTGCTCGGGATTCTCATCGCTGTAACCGGCCAGATCATCTTCCAGCTTCAGGCTGCGAACCTGCGATGGCACAGGCAAATCAGCCAGCAAGTGACCTTGAGTCAGCAGCAGTTGAATGCCGCTGTCTTCCATCATGTAGCTCAGGCGGTCCTGCGGGTACTCCGGATCCAGCGGCACATAGGCGCCACCCGCCTTGAGGATCGCCAGCAGGCCGACGATCATCTCGAAGCCGCGCTCCACGGCGATGCCCACCAGCACATCCGGCCCCACGCCCTGCTCGCGCAGCTTGTGAGCCAGGCGGTTGGCACGGCGGTTGAGCTGGTCGTAGCTCAGCGCCTGCCCGGCGAAGGTCACGGCGATCGCCTCAGGCGTACGCACCGCCTGCGCCTCGATCAACTCATGGGTGCAAGCCGTGCTCGGATAGCTGGCCACTACCTGCTGGTCTTCCACCGGCAGGCTGAGCGCACCCAGTGCACGCTGTGCGTCAGCCGCCAACTGCGCAAGCAGGTGCTGGAAGTGCCCCGCCAACTGGTCGATGGCCTGCTCGCTGAAGCACTGGCGATCGAAACTGAAGCTCGCCTCCAGCCGCTCACCCACTTGCACCACCAGGGTCAGCGGGTAGTTGGTCTGCTCCTGATTGAGCACCTCGCCGAACTGCAGCCCCTGCGGCGCGCCCTGTTGCAGCGCCTCGGCGACCGGGTAGTTCTCGAACACCAGAATGTTGTCGAACAGCGCCTCGCCGCTCCAGCCGGCCCAGCGCTGGATCTCGTACAGCGGCGTGTGCTCATGCTCGCGCAAGGCCAGGTTCAGCGCCTGGACCTGCTGCACCCAGTCGCCCACGGTCTGTTCCGGGCGCGGGCTGGCGACCACCGGCAAGGTGTTGATGAACAACCCCAGCTGCTCCTCGACGCCCGGCAATTCGGCCGGGCGACCGGCCACGGTGGCACCGAAGGTCACGCTGGCCTGGCCGGTGTAGCGCTGCAACAGCAGCAGCCAGGCGGCCTGGACCAGGGTGTTGAGGGTAACGCGCTGGTCCCGGGCGAAGTCCGCCAGCTGCCGGGTCTGCTGCGCCTCGAAACGCAGCGCCAGGACGCCATGGCCCTGCCCCTGGGCCGAGGACTTGAACGCCTGGACCAGACGGGTCGGTTCTTGCAAATCGGCCACCTGCCCGCGCCAGAAGGTTTCGCTGGCCTGCTGGTCCTGGCCTTGCAGCCACTGGATATAGTCGCGATAACGGCTGGTCTTGCCGCCCGGCGTCGCGCCGCTGTAGCGCTGCAGCACTTCGCCCAGCAAGCGCGAGCTGCTCCAGCCGTCCATCAGGATATGGTGGCTGGTGTAGATCAGGTGATGACTGTCATCGCCTGTGCGGATCAGCGTCAGGCGCAGCAGCGGACCGCTGGCCAAGTCGAAACCGGCCTGGCGCTCGGCCTGGGCCACGGCATCCGGATCCTGGGACTGGTCGAGCTCGACGAAAGGCACCTGCACCTGGCGCCGTACCACCTGCACCGGTGCCGGCAGATCCTGCGGGAAGCAGCTGCGCAGCACTTCGTGGTTGTCCACCACCGCCTGCCAGGCCGCCCGGAAGCGCGCCATGTCCAGCCCGCGCACATCCACGCGCAACTGGTTGATGTAGTTGCCCGCCGCCTGCTCGTAGAGGCTGTGGAACAGCATGCCCTGCTGCATCGGCGACAGCGGGTAGAGGTCCTCGATTTCCCCGGCCGCCAGCGGCAGGCCGTCCAGTTGCGCCTGGGTCAGCTCGGCCAGCGGGAAGTCCGATGGCGTGACGCCCTGGTGCGGCGCCTGGGCGCAGTGCTCGACCAGCTCGGCCAGCACCTGCTCGTAGCGGCGCGCCAGGGCCTCGATGGTCTCGGGACGGAACACCTCGCGGCTGAAGCTCCAGTCCAGCTCCAGCTCGCCCTGGTAGACCTGCCCGGTGATACCGAGCCAGTTGCCCAGCGGGCTGTCCATATCCTGGGTAGCACCGCTGGCCTCGCTGGCCGGAGTGAACAGCGCGCCCTCGGCCTCGGCGAAGCTGCCGTCGAACTGCCCCAGGTAGTTGAAGGTCACCCGTGGCTGCGGCAATACCGCCAGGCGCGCGCGCAGGTCGGGCTCGCCGAGGTAGCGCAGCACGCCGTAGCCGATGCCTTTGTTCGGCACCGCACGTAACTGCTCCTTGACTGCGCACAATCCCGCGCCCAGCCCATGAGCTGGCGTCAGGCGTACCGGGAACAGGCTGCTGAACCAGCCCAGGGTGCGGCTTAGGTCCAGTTCCGGGAACAGGTCCTCGCGGCCATGGCCTTCGAGCTGGATCAGTACCGATTCCTCTTCGGTCCAGTCGCACAGCACCCGCGCCAGGGCCGCCAGCAGCAGGTCGTTGACCTGGGTGCGGTAGGCGGCGGGCGCCACCTGCAGCAGCTTGCGGGTCAGCGCGGTGTCCAGGCGCGACGAGGCATGGGCGACGTGACGGTTGGTCTGGGCGCCCGACGGATTGTCCCGTGGCAATTCATCGCCAGCGGCTGCGAGGCCGTCCAGCCAGTAATCGGCTTCGGCCAGCAGTTCGGGGCTGCGGGCATAGGCGCCAAGGCGCTCGGCCCAAGCCTTGAGCGAACTGCTCTTGGCCGCCAGCGCCAGCGGCTTGCCCGCGACCAGGGCCGTGTAGGCCAGTTGCAGGTCCTCGAGCAGCACCCGCCAGGACACCCCGTCGACCACCAGGTGGTGGATCACCAGCAGCAAACGCTGCTGGCCTTCGGGCAGGTCCACCAACAGCGCTCGCAGCAGCGGCCCCTTGGCCAGGTCGAGGCTGCGCTGGGCCTGCTCGGCCAGGGCCGGCAGCTCGGCCATATCGTTCAGCTCACGAACCCAGAGCATGTCGTCGGCCTTGCCGGCCTGGAACTCGGCCTGCCAGGTATCGCGCTGGGAGAAGCGCAAGCGCAGTGCGTCGTGTTGGTCGACCAGCGCCTGCAACGCGCCCGTCAGACAGTCGGCGCGCAGCGGCTGGGTCGGTTTGAGCAGCAAAGCCTGGTTCCAATGCTGGCGCTCAGGGATGTCGGTTTCGAAGAAGCGTGACTGGATCGGCAACAATGCCAGCGTGCCGCTGACCTGCTCGACTGTCGCGGCCTTTTTCTCGATACGCTTGGCCACCGCCGCCAACTGGCCGATGGTCTGCTTCTCGAACAATTGCTTGGGGCTGAGCTTGATGCCCTGGCGCTTGGCCCGGGCGATGATCTGCAGGCTGAGGATCGAGTCGCCGCCCAATTCGAAGAAGTTGTCGGTGCTGCCGACCTGGTCGAGCTTGAGCACCTCGGCCCAGATCGCCGCCAGGGCCTGCTCGATCTCGCCGACTGGCGCTGTGTACTGGCGCCGGGCGACACCCGGTGCCGGCAGCGCGCGCTTGTCGAGCTTGCCGTTGGCGGTCAGCGGCAGGCGCTCCAGGAGCAGGATCTGTGATGGCACCATGTAGTCCGGCAGGCGGTCCTGCAATTGCTGGCGCAAGGCTTCACCCTGCAGCCCCTGCCCCACGCACCAGCCCACCAGTTGCAGGCGGGTCTCGTCACCGTCCACCGGCTGGGCCAGGACCACCGCTTCTGCGACCCCGTCCAGCCCCAGCAGCACCCGCGCCACTTCGGCTGGTTCGACACGATAACCGCGCACCTTGACCTGGTCGTCGGCGCGACCGATGAACTCTACCTGGCCCGCGCGGTTGCGTCGCACACGGTCGCCGCTGCGGTACAGGCGCTGGCCCGGCTGCGTAGGGTCCGGCACGAAACGTTCGGCGGTCAGGCCCGGTTGGCCGAGGTAACCCTGAGCGACGCTGGCACCGCCGATGTACAGCTCGCCCGCGACCTGGTCGGCCACCGGGTTGAGCACATCGTCGAGCAGCAGCACATGGGCGCCCGGCAGAGCCGTGCCCACCGGCACGGCACGGGCCTCGGCGGCCAGGGTCGAGACCTCATGGGTCAGCACGCCGACCGTGGTCTCGCTCGGGCCATAGTGGTTGATCAGGCGGCAGCCCGGCTTGAGCCGGCGCACCTGCTCCACCAGGGCGGGCGTGCAGGCCTCGCCACCGACGATCAGCGCCTGCTCGGGCAGCACATCGGCGGGGTTGCCGGCCTGTAGCAGCGCCGCCAGGTGGCCAGGGACGATCTTCAGTACGCCAACCCGGTGTTCGGCCATGTAGCGGGCGAAGGCGTCCGGGTCGAAGCCCAGCGCCTCGGGCAGCACATGCAGCAGGCGCCCGGCGCACAGGGCGCCGAACAGCACGGTGTGGCCCAGGTCGGCGGCGATGGTCGAGACCAGCGCCATACTCGCCTCCGGTGCTGGCGCCAGGCGCTTGAGCAGGCCGGCGACATAGCTGGCCAGGGCGCCATGACTGACCAGCACGCCCTTGGGCTGGCCGGTGGAGCCGGAGGTGTGGATCACATAGGCTGGCGATTCAGACCACAGCGTGATGGCCGGCGCGCTGGCCGGCAGGTCCTGCCATTGTTCGGGCACATAGCCCACGGTCAGGCGATCGGCGGCGGCCAGGCTGGTCAGGCGCGCATCGCCGGCGGCGCACAACAGCACCTTGGCCTGCGCCGCATCGAGCATCTGCCGCAGACGCGCTTCAGGCGCCTTGGTGTCCAACGGCATGTACACGGCGCCGGCCTTGAGAATGCCGAGCATGCAGGTCAGCCAGTCCAGCGAACGCTCCATCAGCACCGCCACCGGCTGGCCGCGGGTCACGCCCTGGCGTTGCAGGTGGTGAGCCAGACGGTTGGCAGCCTGGTCCAGGGCGGCGAAGCTCAGGCTGTGCTCCAGGCTGCGGGCGGCGAGCGCCTCGGGCTGGCGGCGTACCTGTTGCTGCCACTGCTCCAGCACCAGCGCCGGCGCCTCGCGCTCCGGCGCCTGCCCGACAGGCAGCGGCGCGGCCAGGCGGTGCAGCGGCAGCTGCGGCGCGTCGAGCAACTGGCCCAGCAGCTCGATGAACGCCGGGATGAACGCCTCCACCGTGGCGCGCTGGTAGAGGTCGCTGGCGAAGGTCATCTCGCCGTGGATCAGTTGGCCGTCGTCGGTGATGTCCAGCGCCAGGTCGAAGTGGGTACCGACCTTGTCCAGCGGGTACTCGGCGACGCTCAGGCCCGGCAGGGCCAGCGAGCGCTGGCGCTGCATGCCGACGTTCTGGTTGAACTTGACCTGGAACAGCGGGTTGTGACCCAGGTTGCGCTCCGGCACCAGTGCGTCCACCAGTTGCTCGAACGGCAGTTCCTGGTGCGCCTGGGCGCCAAGCACCGCCTCGCGCACCCGGGCCAGCAGGTCGTCGAAGCTCAGGCGCTCGTCCACCTGGCAGCGCAGCACCTGGGTGTTGACGAAGAAACCGATCAGCCCCTCGACCTCGGCGCGGCCGCGGTTGGCGTTGGGCACGCCGATGCGGATATCACGCTGCCCGGCCTGGCGCGAGAGGAACAGCGAGAAGCCCGCCAGCACCAGCATGAACAGGGTCATGCCCTGGGCGCGGGCGTAGCCGCCCAGGCGTCGGGACAGCTCGGCGCCGAAGTCGAAGCTCAGGGTCTGGCCGTCGAAGCTCTGGGTCAGCGGGCGGGCATGGTCAGCGGCCACCTCCAGCAACGGCTGCTCCTCGCCCAGCTGCTGGCGCCAGTAGCCGAGCTGGCGCTCGCCCTCCCCGGCTTCCAGCCAGCTGCGCTGCCAGATCGCATAGTCGGCGTACTGCACCTCCAGCGCCGGCAACTGCGGCGCCTGCCCCTGGCTGAAAGCCTGGTAGCTGTGCACGAACTCCTTGACCATCACATCCATCGACCAGCCGTCGGAGACGATGTGGTGCATGCACACCAGCAGCACGTAGTCCTCGGCCGCCAGCCGGTAAAGGGTGGCGCGCAGCAGCGGCCCGTGCAGCAGGTCGAAGGGCTGGTGGCTGGCCTCGCGCACCTGCGTGGCCAGCTCGGCCTCGCGCCGGTCGCTGGCCACACCGGTGAGATCGACCTGCGCCAGGGGTACGGCCTGGGTCGCGAGGATCACCTGGCGTGGCTGCTCGCCATCGACCTGGAACACCGTGCGCAGTGCCTCATGGCGCGCCACCAGGTGCTCGAACGAGCGCTGCAGGGCCGCCACGTCGAGCCGGCCGCTCAGGCGCAGGCCGGCCGCCATGTTGTAGGCCGCGCTGTGCGGCTCCAGCTGCCAGAGGAACAGCAGGCGCTGCTGGGCGAAGGACAGGGGGATGCTGGCAAAGTCGTGACGCGACTCGACCACCGGCAACAGGCTGAAGTCCTTGCCGTCCTCGCGCAGCTTGGCGAGGAACTGCCGGCGCTGCTCCAGAGGCAGGCTGACGAACCGTTTTGCAATGCGTACCGCCATATTGCCACTCATGCCTCAACCCCTTCCAAGGAACTCATGAACGCGTCCATATCCGACCAGTCGTCATCTTTATCACCGCCCTCCAGGCGGCCCAGCTCGGCGGCCAGGTCGCCCAGCGCGGGGTGTTCGAACAGGCTGCGCAACGGCAGCACCAGGCCCAGTTGGTCCTTGATCCGCGCCAATACCTGGGCGGCCAGCAACGAGTGCCCGCCCAGTTCGAAGAAGTGATCGTCCAGGCCGACCTTGGTCACGCCCAGCACCTGCATCCAGATCTGCGCCAGTTGCTGCTCGATGGCGCTCTGCGGCGCCCGATACTCAGCCTGTAATGCACTGGGGTCCGGTGCCGGCAGGGCCTTGCGGTCGAGCTTGCCGCTGGGCGTCAGGGGCAGGCGCGGCAGCAGCAGCAGGTGGCCGGGTACCATGTATTCGGGCAGGCGCGCCTTGAGCAGGCTGCGCACCTGCTGGCGGAACCGCGCCTGTTCGGCGGCATCCTGCTCGGCGGCGTCGGGCACTACATAGGCGACCAGTTGCAGGCCGCCGGTCATCGGCAGGGCCAGCACCACCGCTTCGCGAACGCCCGGGCACTGCTGCAGGCGCGCCTCGATCTCGCCGAGCTCGATGCGGAAACCCCGGACCTTGACCTGGTGATCGACACGGCCGATGTACTCGATGGCGCCGTCAGCGCCCAGGCGCGCACGGTCGCCGGTGCGGTACAGGCGCTCGCCATGGGCGAACGGGTCGGCGACGAAGCGCTGGGCGCTCAGCGCCGGTTGACCGTGGTAGCCACGGGCCAGGCCCGGACCGCCGATGTACAGCTCGCCCACACCGCCCTGCGGCAGCAGTTCGAGGTCATCGTCGAGGATGTACAGCCGACGCTGCGCCAGGCCCTGGCCGATGGGGATGCCGCGCCAGGACACCGCCTCGTGGCCGAGCCCGGTGCAGTCGTGGATGGTCGAGACCACCGTGGCCTCGGTCGGGCCATAGGTGTTGAGCAGGCGCACATGGCCCAACCCGGCCAGTTGCCACAGGCGCAACCCGTCCACCGCCATCGCTTCGCCGCCGACGTGGATCTGGCGCAGCGCGCCGTAGCTGGCCGGTGGACGCGCCGCGAAGTCTTGCACCAGCCAGTACCAGTAGGCAGCCGGCAGGTCGGCCAGGGTCACGCCGTGGCTGATCAGCACCTCATGCAGGGCGGCGCTGTCCCACAGGCGGGTATCGCGCAGCACCACGCAGGCGCCGTGGCACAGCGGCGGGAAGAACTGCTCGACGAAGCCGTCGAAGCTGCTGGTGGCGAACTGCAGGACGCGGTCGCCTTCGCGCAGGTCGCTGTAGTCGATGGCGCGGGCGATGAACTCACTCAGGGCGCCGTGGCTGATGGCCACGCCCTTGGGCCGGCCGGTGGAACCGGAGGTGTAGATCACATAGGCCAGGTTGTCGTGGGTGACGGTCAACGCCAGGTCGTCCGCCGACTCATCGTCCAGCGCCAACTGATCCAGGCACAGGCAACGCAGCCCATCCTGCGCCGGCAGGCCGGGCAACTGGGCGGTGGTGGTCAGCAGCCATTGCAGGCCGCTGTCCTCGAAGACATGGCCCAGGCGTTCGGCCGGGGCCTGCAGATCCAGCGGCACATAGGCGCCGCCGGCCTTGAGCACGGCCAGCAGGGCCACGGCCAGGTCCAGCGAGCGATCCAGGGCCACGCCCACCAGCACATCGGGGCCGACGCCCTGATGGCGCAGGTGATGGGCCAGGCGATTGCTGCGGGCATTGAGTTCGGCATAGCTCATGGATGGCGCCGCGGCGCCGTCGGCCAGGATCAATGCCAATGCCTCGCCGCTACGGGCGGCCTGGGCTTCGAACAGCCGTTGCACCGGTACCAGCGACGACACCTCGGCCACCGGGCACAGCAGCGCCTGGCGCTCGGCCTCGGCCAGCAGCGGCAACTCGCCCAGGCGCTGGCGCGGTGCCTGGCAGACCGCGCGCAGCAGGTTGCGCCAGTGCCCGGCCAGGGCGGCGATGGTGGCTTCGTCGAAGAGGTCGGTGGCATAGGTGAAGGCGGCGAACAGCTGCTCGCCCTCCTCCCGGGTGTCGAGCATCAGGTCGCTGGTGGCGGCATGCTGGCGGCGGCTGCCGGCCAGCTGCTCGGCACTCAGGTAGCCCACGCGCAGGCCGCAGTCCAGACGCACGTCATTGAGGTCGGTGACCAGCGGCTGGTGGTTGAACATCACCTGGAACAGCGGCGTATGGCTCTGGCTGCGCTGGGGCTGCAGGGCTTCGATCAGCGCGTCGAACGGCAGGTCCTGGTGCGCCTGGGCGCCGACGGAGGCCTGGTGCAGGCTGCGCAGCAGGTCGCTGAACGGCGTCTGCGCGGTGAACTGGCTGCGCAGCACCTGGGTGTTGACGAAGAAGCCGACCAGCCCTTCGGTCTCGCTGCGGTTGCGGTTGGCGATCAGGCCGCCGACACGGATGTCGGTTTGCCCGCTGTAGCGGTACAGCAGGGTCTTGAACACGGCCAGCAGCACCGTGGACAGCGTCACGCCGTGCTGCTGGGCCAACTGCTTGAGATCCTCGCGCAGGCCCGCGTCGAGCATCAGCTCCAGACGCTCGCCGAGGTGGCTGGGCTGGGCCGGGTAAGGCCGGTCGGTCGGCAGCTCCAGCAACGGGTGCTCTTCACCCAGCTGCTCGCGCCAGTAGTCCAGCTGGCGCTCGCGCTCGCCGGCCTCCAGCCAGCTGCGCTGCCACAGCGCATAGTCGCGATAGTGCACCTTGAGCTCCGCCAGCTGCGGCTCGCGCCCCGCCACAAGGGCGTCGTAGCTGCGCATGAATTCGTCGATCAGGATGTTCATCGACCAGCCGTCGGCGATGATGTGGTGCAGGGTCAGCAACAGCACGTGTTCCTGGGGCGCCAGGCGCAACAGGGCGATGCCGAACAGCGGCCCGCCTTCGAGGTCGAAGGCCTGGGTGGCCTGGGCCGCCATCTGCTGGTGCGCGCGCTCCCAGCGCGTGGTTTCGGGTAAGTCGGCCAGGTCGAACAGCTGGATGCTCACCGGCGCAGGCTCCGCCACCCGCTGCAACGCCCGCTCGCCGTCCTGGGCGAAGGTGGTGCGCAGGCATTCGTGGCGGGCGACCAGCAGGCTGAACGCCCGCTCCAGCGCCTCGACCTGCAGCTCGCCGTCGAGGCGCACGGCCATCGGCAGGTTGTAGGCGGCGCTGTGGGGTTCCAGCTGCCAGAGGAACCACATGCGCTGCTGGGCGTAGGACAGGCCGTCGCGCTCGCTCAGACCGGCACAGGACGACATGGGCAGCTGCGCGAAATCGATACCCTCGCGTCGCATCCCTTCGAGGAACAAGCGGCGCTTGTCCAGGGGCAACTCGATGAAACGGCGGGAAAGTTTCTGGGCGTCTGCGGCATTCATGTGTGAGGTCCTTGCTGATCGGCGGCGCGACCGGAAGGTCCGGGCGCATCAACAAGAACGAATGGGCGGGGGGATGATTTAGCGGAGGCGTTCGGCGCGGGAGCGATGGGGGCGCTGCGCGCCCCTTTCGCGGCACAAGGCCGCTCCTACAGGAGGTCGCGCCGACCTGCAGGAACGATCGGCAGGTCAGGCCTGATCCAGCGAGCGCCCCTCGGCCATCGCCACGATCACCTTGCGCGGGCCTTCGAACGGCGCACGGGCATGGGCGGCCAGCATGTTGTCAAGCATCATCACGTCACCCTCCTGCCAGAGGAAACTGATCTTGCAGTCCTCCAGCACCGCACGGATCTCATCGAGCACCTCGTCCTCGATGGGCGAACCGTCGCCGTAGTAGACGTTGCGCGGCAGGTCTTCCTCATCGACGATGTCCAGCAGGCTTTCCCGCACCTCGGGCGGCAGGTTGGAAATATGGAACAGGTGCGCCTGGTTGAACCAGACCATGTCGCCGGTCACCGGGTGCTCGGCCACCGCCTGGCACACCTGACGGGTACGCAGCTCGCCGTCATCCTTCCATTCGCAGGTGATGCCGTGAGCCTTGCAGTAGGCTTCGACCTCCTGCGGGTCATCGGTATTGAATACATCCTCCCACGACACATCCAGCCCGTTGCCGAAGTTGCGCACGTACATCAGGCCCTTGCTGACGAAACGCTCGCGGACATGCACCGGCACCCGCCGATAGACTTCGCGACTGTCGGCAATCGGCGTCTGACCACCGGATTTTGCCGCGATCATGCTGTAGAACCAGATTTTCATCGGCCAGTCGCGGGAGTAGGCCTGCTCGTTGTGCAGCGGAATATGCTGGTGCGCCGGGTACTCGGTGGAGGTGTAGACCCCCTGGGTAACGTTGGTGCGCGGCGTCGAGCCGAACTCGTAGTTGAGCAGCGGGTGACCGAAGCTGGCGGCGAACTGGCGGAACTGCTCGGCGCCCTCCAGGCGGAATCCGCGGAACAGGATGCCGCCGTCGCGCAGCAGGTGTTCATCCACCAGCGCCTTGAGCTCGTCGAACACCTCCAACAGGCTGGTGTCGTCGTCACCCGCCTCCACCAGCAACGGCAAACGTCCCTGCTCCGGCAACAGCGGACGCACTGTAAATCCCACAGCAACACCCATGACGGGCCTCCTGTACACATTCGATGAAAGGGACCGACGGCCCAGGGGCACGCTCGCGTCCGGTGATAGGAGGACGTTTCGAGGGGCAGGCAAATTAGTCCCTTTGCAGGAGCGATGCAGGCACTGTGGCGCCTGGCACCGGCACTGCCGGTGTTCGCGGGGCAAGCCCGCTCCCACGAGGGCCTGCATCGCCAGCACGGCCACCCTGGAAACACTTGCTTGCAAATGATCCATCAGGTTTTGCCCTGCTCATGCGTCTCTTTCAGATACGGCCGGGCTTTTGCCCCTGAACTTCGCCATTGACACTGCGTACCCCATGTCGAAAAAGTCACGCTCGAAAATCTGGTTCCTCGTGCACAGCTGGCTGGCCCTGCCCATCTGGTTCTTCGTGCTGATCGTCTGCGTCACCGGCACCCTGGCGGTGATCAGCCGCGAGATCGTCTGGCTGGCCAACCCGCAAACCCGCGCCAACCCGCCTTCGGACGAGGCCCGGCGGCTGAACTACGACGAACTGCTGGTGGCCATGCAGCGCGACCAGCCCGGTATCGCCGTGGCCAGCCTGATGACCCTGAGCGAATCGCACTTCGCCATGCTGTCGGATGTCACCTACCCCGACGGCCGTACCCTGAGGGTCTACGTCAACCCCTATACCGGGCATATTCAGGGCGTCCCGCCGCAGTTCAACTTCGAAGAGTTCACCCGCGCACTGCACGGCTGGTGGCTGGTGCCGCATACCAACGGCTACAGCTGGGGCTGGTACCTGGTGTCGCTGCTCGGGCTGCCGATGCTGGCCTCGCTGGTCACCGGCCTGGTGATCTACAAGCGCTTCTGGAAAGGTTTCTTCAAGCCGACCCTGCGCTTCAACCAGGGCGCACGGATCTTCTGGGGCGATTTCCACCGCCTGAGCGGCATCTGGTCGATCTGGTTCATCGCGGTGATTTCCATCACCGGTACCTGGTTCCTGGTCAAGGCGCTGCTCGCCGACAACCATATCGCCATTTCCAGCCAGCCCATCATTCCGGTGATAGCCCGCGAGACGGTGCCACTGACCGCCGACGGCAGCCCCGCGCCGATGATCAGCCCGGACGAAGCGGTGAGAATCACCCAGCGCGAGATTCCCGGCTTCACCGTCGACTATGTCGGTTTTCCCAGCAACGCCTATGCGCACCTGAGCATCGGCGGCATGAGCTGGTATCCGCTGGTGTACCAGAAGGCCGAGATCAACCCCTATACCGGGGCGATGGAGGCCAGCCGCCTGCTCGGCGATCGCAAGGCGGTGGAGATCTTCACCGAGTCCATGCGCCCGCTGCACACCGGCGAGTTCGCCGGCCTGACGAGCAAGCTGATCTGGTTCTTCTTCGGCCTGCTACTGAGCATGATGGTGCTCAGCGGCCTGCTGATCTGGAGCAAGCGCACCGCCCTGGCCACCGCCAACGCGCTCAAGCGCAGCCTGAAGCAGGCGCGCGCGGCCAAGGCGCCGGTTTCGACGGAGGTCACGTCCAGTTCTTGAAACATTTTCTTTCATTTGCTTTGGCAGCTTTCTGATTCTCATTCGTCCTTACTTATGCAGCCTTCCAGGTTGAGCACAGACTCGACCGTATTTTTATATGCAGAAGACCGAGCGATGGCCCGACAATCGAGAAAGAAATCCAATTCCAAGCTGTGGTTCCTGGTCCACAGCTGGCTTGCCCTGCCGATCTGGTTCTTCGTCCTGATCGTCTGCTTCACCGGCATGCTCGCGGTGGTCAGCCAGGAGATCGTCTGGCTGGCCAACGCCGACGTGCGCGCCAGCAAGCCCGACAACGACAGCCAGCGCCTGAGCTACCAGCAGGTGCTTGACGCCATGCACAAGGTCGAACCGGACCTGGCAGTGCGTTTCTTCAGCCAGCCGGACGGTTCGCACTTCGCCCTGCAGGCCTCGGTAACCCGCGCCGACGGCACCAATGCGCTGCTCTACGTCAACCCGTACAGCGGGGCCATACAGGGGCAGCGTCCGGACTTCGACTTCGAGGCCTTCACCCGCGCCCTGCACGGCTGGTGGCTGGTGCCCTTCACCAACGGCTACAGCTGGGGCTGGTACCTGGTGTCGCTGCTCGGGCTGCCGATGCTGGCCTCGCTGGTCACGGGGCTGGTGGTGTACAAGAAGTTCTGGCGCGGTTTCTTCAAGCCAGTGCGTACCGGCCACGGCCCACGGATCTTCTGGGGCGACCTGCACCGCCTGGCCGGGGTGTGGTCGATCTGGTTCATCGCGGTCATTTCCATCACCGGCACCTGGTTCCTGATCCAGGCGATCCTCGGCGACAACCATGTGACAGTTTCCACCGAGCCGATCGTGCCGGTCATCGCCCGTGAGCAGGTGCCGCAGACTGCCGACGGCAGCCCGGCGCCACGCATCGACCTGGACCAGGCGGCACGCATCGCCACCGAGAAAGTACCCGGCCTGGACATCAGCTTCATCTCGCTGCCCGCCACCGCCTACAGCCACTACAGCATGGGCGGGCGCGGCTGGTACCCGCTGATGTTCCAAACCGCCGAGGTCAACCCCTATACACGCAACGTCGACAGCCAGTTCCTGCTTGGCGACCGCTCGGCCCTCGAGTTCGTCACCGAATCCATGCGCCCGCTGCACACCGGTGATTTCGGTGGCCTGGCGATCAAGCTGATCTGGTTCTTCTTCGGCCTGGTGCTGACCCTGATGGTGTTCAGCGGCCTGCTGATCTGGACCAAACGCACCACCCAGGCCACCCTCGCCGCCCTCAAGCGCAGCGAGCGTCCGGCACGCAAGCGCGCTGCGGCCAGCCCAACCACCCTGGAGGCCCAACCTTGAGCCAGACCGACACCCTGCCGCCCAGCGGCCTGAAGCAGCTGTGGCTGAAATGGCGCTTCCACCTGAACATCCTGCTGATCCTCGTGCCGCTGGGCTTCATGCCCAAGTACTTCGCCGACGCCAGCCTGTTCCGCGGCGACAGCGGCCTGGGCGCCAACATCGTCGAGGATATCCAGGTCGGACGCTGGACCCTGGACCTGGCCGAACTGCGCGACGAGGCCCCGCGCGCCGAAGGCCCGGCCGGCTACTTCAAGGCCTTCAACGCCGCCTGCGGCAACTGCAACGACGGCGCCAAGGCCATCTACCTGCGGGTGGGCAAGCCGCGCAGCCTGCGCGCCGCCGGCACGATCTTCTTTGGTGCGCCGGCGCGCATGGGCACTTCGCTGCCGATCCCGCCACGCACCCGACCCGACGCCGACATCTGGATCACCATCGAAGGCTGGGACGGCAAGATGTACCAGGCCGCGGTGCCGCTGGCCAAGGCATCCCCCGCCACCGCGGCCTGGCTCGAGAAACAAGGAGGCAACAAATGAAACAGCTGATGTGCAGGCTCGCCCTGCCCCTCTTGGCCCTGGCCGCCACCCCGGCGCTGGCGCACAACCCGATGTGCGAGTGCACCGAGCACGGCGAGCAGATCACCTGCAAGGGCGGCTTCTCCGACGGCAGCGGCGCTCCCGGGGTGACCCTGGACGTGATCGGCTACGACGAGCAGGTGCTGGTGGCGAGCAAGCTCGGCGACGACTCGACCCTGACCTTCAAGCGCCCCGACGGTGAGTTCTACGTGCTGTTCGATGCCGGCCCCGGCCACGTGGTGGAAGTGGACCACGCCGACATCGGTGCGCCATGAGCCGCGCCCAGGTGGTGCGCCCGGCCGGCGCCGGGCACGAGACCCTTTATGTGCTGCTGGCCGCGCTGCTGATCGTGGTGCTGGCCGCCAGCGTGGTGGCCGCGCGCGGCGAGCGCGAGGATGAACAGGCCATCGCCGCCCACCAGCTCGACGCCCGCCGCGACCTCAATGCCGCCGAACAGGGCATCCACACCGACCTGTGGGTGGCCGTCGAGGAGATCCGCGCCCTGCGCGAGGACAACGGCACCGCCCCGGACGCCCAGGCCCTGGCCGACGAGGGGCTGCCGCCGTTCGTCAACGACGCCAGCAGCCAGAGCCGCGGCAGCCACCAGTGGTCGCTGCTGGCCAACGGCGCCTACCTGGGCCGCAGTCAGGACACCCAGGTGGCCGGCAGCTTCCTGGTGATCCTGCCCGCCGCCAGCGACGCCCAGCCGGATGTCTGGCTGCGCCGCGACAGCACCGCCCTGCCCCCGGACGCGCTGGACAGCGATGCGCTGATCGCCGCCGGCTGGCAGCAGATCGTCACCCACTACGACGCCGGGGTCACCCGCCAACACCGTCACTAAGGACCTGCCCATGCTCCGCTTCGCCCGCCGCACCCTGGCGCTGCTCCTGGCCTGCGCCCTGCCCGCCGTGGCCCTCGCCGACAATGGCAAGCCGCTGCGCATCGGCATCACCCTGCACCCCTACTACAGCTACGTGAGCAACATCGTCGGCGACAAGGCCGAGGTGGTGCCGCTGATCCCGGCCGGCTTCAATCCCCACGCCTACGAGCCCCGCGCCGAGGACATCAAGCGCATCGGCAGCCTCGACGTGATCGTGCTCAACGGTGTCGGCCACGACGACTTCGCCGACCGCATGATCGCCGCCAGCGAAAAGCCCGACATCAAGACCATCGAGTCCAACGCCAACGTGCCGCTGCTGGCGGCCACCGGCATCGCCGCCCGCGGCGCCGGCAAGGTGGTCAACCCCCACACCTTCCTGTCGATCAGCGCCACCATTGCCCAGGTCAACAACATCGCCCGCGAACTGGGCAAGCTCGACCCGGACAACGCCAAGTTCTACACGCAGAACGCCCGGGCCTACGCCAAGCGCCTGCGTGCCCTGCGTGCCGAGGCGCTGGCCAAGGTCACCGAGGCACCGGACGCGACCTTCCGTGTCGCCACCATCCACGCCGCCTACGACTACCTGGTGCGCGACTTCGGCCTGGAAGTCACCGCCGTGGTGGAACCAGCCCACGGCATCGAACCGAGCCCGGCGCAGCTGAAGAAGACCATCGACCAGCTCAAGGCCCTGGATGTGAAGGTGATCTTCTCGGAGATGGACTTCCCCTCGGCCTACGTCGACACCATCCACCGCGAGTCCGGCGTGCGCATCTACCCGCTCACGCACATCTCCTACGGCGAATACACCACCGAGAAGTACGAGGTGGAGATGAAGCGCAACCTCGACACGGTGGTCCAGGCCATCCAGGAGAACCGCACGTGACCGCCGCCGCCAACCTCACAACCGCCAGCGGGCCGCGTATCGAATTCGACGGCATCGACCTCACCCTTGGCCGCACACGCATCCTCGAGAACGTGCGCTTCAGCGTCGCCCCCGGCAGCGTGCACGCCATCGTCGGCCCCAACGGTGGCGGCAAGAGTTCGCTGATCAAGACCCTGCTCGGGCAGATGCCGCACCAGGGCCTGTTGACCCTGCACTGGCCCACCGAGCGTGAAGTGATCGGCTACGTGCCCCAGGCCCTGGAATTCGACCGTGGCCTGCCAATGACCGTGGACGACTTCATGGCCGCCATGTGCCAGCGCCGCCCGGCATTCCTCGGCCTGTCCCGACGCGTGCGCCCGGCGATCGACGCGGCGCTGGCGCGGGTAGGCATGCTCGACAAGCGCAAGCGGCGCATGGGCGCGCTGTCCGGCGGCGAGCGCCAGCGCGTGCTGCTGGCCCAGGGGCTGATCCCCGAGCCACAGCTGCTGGTGCTGGACGAGCCGATGTCGGCCCTCGACGAGGCCGGCATCCAGGTGTTCGAGCAACTGCTGCACGGCTGGCGCCAGGCCGGCACCACCGTTCTGTGGATCGAGCACGACCTGGAAGCGGTGCTGCGCCTGGCCGACCGGGTCACCGGGCTGAGCCGCCAGGTGCTGTTCGACGCCCCGCCAGCCCAGGCCCTGACTCCCGAGCGCCTGCTTGGGCTGTTCTCCGTCCATCCGCGCAGCGAGAGCCTTGCCTGATGAGTTTCGAATCCTTCCGCCAGCTGGTCCAGGACTGGGCCACCGCTGGTTACCTGCCGGAGGCGCTGGCCTACGGTTTCGTGGTCAACGCCCTGCTGGCAGGCCTGATGATCGGCCCGGTGCTGGGCGGGCTGGGTACCCTGGTGGTGGTCAAGCGCTTCGCCTTCTTCTCCGAGGCGGTCGGCCATGCCGCGCTGACCGGCGTGGCCATCGGCATCCTGCTCGGCGAGCCCTACACCGGCCCGTACGGCAGCCTGTTCGGCTACTGCCTGCTGTTCGGCATCCTGCTCAACTTCCTGCGCAACCGCACCGGCTTGTCCCCGGATACGCTGATCGGCGTGTTCCTCTCGGTGTCGCTGGCCCTGGGCGCGAGCCTGTTGCTGATGCTGGCCGGCAAGATCAACGTGCACATCCTCGAGAACGTGCTGTTCGGTTCGGTGCTCACCGTCAGCGCCCACGACCTGCTGGTGCTGGGTATCGTCGCCGTGCTGGTGCTGGCCCTGGCCCTGCCGCTGTACAACCGCATCATGCTGGCTAGTTTCAACCCGCAGCTGGCGGCGGTGCGCGGGGTGGCGGTGAAGACCCTGGACTACCTGTTCGTGGTCCTGGTGACCCTGGTCACCGTGGCCTCGGTGAAGGTGATCGGCGCGATCCTGGTCGGCGCCCTGCTGGTGATCCCGGCGGCGGCGGCGCGGCTGGTCAGCCAGTCGCTCAAGGGCTTCTTCTTCGTCTCGGTGATCATCGCCACCCTGAGCACCCTGCTCGGCATCCTGCTGCCGATCGTCTTCGACCTGCCGGTGCCCTCGGGCGCGGCGATCATCCTGGTCGCCGGGATCTGCTTCGCCCTCGCCGCCCTGGCCCGCGCCCTCGTCCCCCGCCTGCAAGGAAACCCGGCATGACCCTGAAGAAACTGACCCTGGCCCTGGCCCTGAGTGGCCTGCCGCTGCTGGCCAATGCTACTGAAGTGCTGACCACCCTGCCGGTGACCCACAGCCTGGCCAGCGTATTGCTTGACGGCACCTCGGTGCAGCTCAAGCGCGCCGCCCCGGCCAATCTGCCGGCCAGCCGCCAGCCGTCGTACTTCAGCGGCCGTGGCGGCGCCGGCCTGCACAAGGCGGCGTCGAAGGCCGACGCGGTGATCGGCGTGCGCTCGATCTGGCGTGACGACCCGCTCTATCCCACGGCCCGGCGCAGCAATATCCGCATCGTCGAGATCGACGCCGCGCGGCCGGTGGATGGCGCCCTGCCTGGTATCGCGGTCAAGGGGGATGAGGCGTTTACCGCCTACCCCTGGCTGAACCCGACCAACCTGGGGCGCATGGCCGATGTCGTCGCCAACGACCTGGAACGACTTGCGCCAGCCGACAAGGCGAAGATCCAGGGCAACCTGGCCGGCCTCAAGCGGCAGATGCTGGAGCTGACCGCCAACAGCCAGACACGCCTGGCCGAGGTCGACAACCTGACTGTGGTCAGCCTGTCCGAGCGCCTGGGCTACCTGGCCAGCGGGTTGAACCTGGATGTGGTCGAACAGCCACTGCCCGCCGACGACAAATGGGACGAGACGGCGCTCAAGGCGCTGGGCGAGCACCTCAAGGCGCAGGATGTGGCGCTGGTGCTGCATCATCGTCAGCCGGACGCAAAGGTGGCCGAGATGATCGCCGCTTCCGGGGCGAAGTTGCTGGTGCTGGACAGCGATCCGGACGACACCGTGGCGGGGCTCAAGGCCAGTGTCGAGCAGGTGGTCAAGGCACTCGGCGACAGTTGAGCGCCTTTGCAGGAAATCGCGAAGGGAACAAATACCCTGTGGGAGCGGGTTTACCCGCGAAGAAAGCAACACGGTGCATGGCACCGGCTTCGCCGGTGTTCGCGGCTAAAGCCGCTCCCACAGGCCCCGACTAAATCAATGAGTCATGTTCAATACCATAGGACCACCTCAGCGTTTCATGCACCGCTGATACCGCTCATCCACCCTGCCGGCAAACCACGCCGTGGTCAGCTTGCGGGTGATCTTCGGGCTCTTCAGCTCGATCCCCGGCAAAACCGCACGTGGCAACGCCTTGCCCGCCTTCGCTTCGGCCAGGGCGAACACCCCGCGATACAGCGTGGTGTCCTCCAGTTCCAGGCCATTCTCCTTCTCCAGCTGAGCCCTGATCTGCGGATTGCGCAACCCCAGCTTCGTCCCCAGCTTGCGCGCCGCCTGCTCGGTGGTGCCGGGCAGTATGGCGCCGGGGGCGATCAGGTCGCCATCGAGCGCCAGCGCCACCCCGCTCGCCCGGCTCAAGGCCGCCTGGAACGCCGCATTGCGACTGGCGTACCAGCCCGCGTTGAAGTCGGCGAAGCGGTACAGTTGGCGTTCATAGTGGGTGGGGTAGCCGAGCAGGTGGGCGATGCCGAAGTACATCCCGCCACGGCGGCTGAACACCTCCTGGCGGATGCTGCCCGAGTGGTCGTAGGGATAGCCCTTGGCGTGCCGCTCGGCGAAGTCCACGCTGACCTGCATCGGCCCGCCGGTGCGCACCGGGTTCAACCCGCCCAGCAGCGAGCGCCCCAGCGGCAGGCCGCCGATCACCTCGTCGTACAGGGCACTGAGCTGCTTCTCGCTGCGCACGGCGAGCAGCCGTTGCTGGTAGGTCTTGCCGTTGGCCGAGGGCGTGCTCAGGGCGCTATCGACCAGCAGCCGGGGCACATGCAGGCGCGCCGCCCGGCGGTCGATCTCCTCCCGGGCGATGCGTCCCAGGTTTGGCACCTGCGGGTCGGCGTTGAAGGTGGATTCCTGCTCGGTCACCGCCAGCACCGCGCACAGGTTGCTCTTGCTCGGGCTGATGCCCTGGGCCTGGAACGCCACCTGGATATCCTCGGCCCAGCCCTGGCGGTCCTTGACCTGGGCCGGCAGCAGGCGCACGAGCTGGGCGCGAACCTTGGCCGGGTCGGCCTCGGCGGCTTCCTCACGTCGCCCGGCGCAACCCTGGAGCAGGCCCAGGGTCAGCAGCGCGGTGGTCAGCAGGCGGGCGTTCAGGGCTGTTCACCGACCAGGTAGGTCTTGCTGATCTGGCGGAACAGCGGGTGGCTGGAGCTGCCCAGCAACTCGAACAGCACCATCTCGCGGGTGACCACCTGCGCCCCGGCATCACGCATGCGCGCCAGGCCCGCAGCCTTGCTCTGTGGGGTGCGGCTGTCGCAGGCGTCCTCGACCACGAACACCTGCTTGCCCAGGGTGCGCAGGCCGAGCACGGTCTGCAGCACGCAGACGTGGGTCTCCATGCCGCAGACGATTACCTGTTCGCGTTCAAGCAGGCTGTTGGGCAGGCATTCGGCGGCTACGCAGGAGAAGTGCAGTTTTTCGACGATCTCGGCGGCTGGCGCTGCGGCCTTGAGGGCGGCCAGGGTGTGGCCCAGGCCCTTGGGGTACTGCTCGGAGATCACCGTGGGGAGTTTTAGTTCGGCGGTTGCCGCGAGCAGCCAGCGGGCGCGGGCTGTGGTGCCTTCGGGGTCGCTCATGGCGCCTATCAGTTTTTCCTGGATGTCGATGACCAGCAGCGTGGCCTTGCGGGGATCGATCAGCATTGGTGGTCTCTTGGTTTGGGGGAAAGGGTAGCCTTACCCAGGCGGGGGGTGGCGTCAATCGGGGCTGGTGGTTTTAAAAGTGGAACCGGTGACTGCTGGCATCTCAATTAAATGCGCCTATAGTTTTGAGGTTTGTTTTTATCTTTGCATGCGCATTCATTGGCGATGGTGACGCATCGTCACCTTTCCGCCCTTACGGCGGGTCCCTTTTTGAAGGATCAAAAAGGAACCAAAAAATCCTCGCTCCATCATCCGGCCCCTACGCTTCGCTCCGGGGTTCCCTCGCTCCGTTCTTGCTCCCGGGAGGACCGCGCTGAACGCCCCATCCTGGGGCGCAGCGCTTGACGGCCATCCATGGCCGTCACCTCCCTCCGCAAGAACTCCGCTCGGCCTCCTGAAGTCGCAATTGGTGTTGCCTGAGCTATCGCGCGCTTAGAAGCAAGAGCAAGAGCAAGAAATGCGAAGTCAGTTGTTTTACAGTTAGTTATGTATTGGCTTTTCCGGCCCTTTCGCGGGGCAAGCCCGCTCCTACAGGGATTTATATAACGGCGACTATCGTGTAGGAGCGGGCTTGCCCCGCGATGCGATCGAGAGATTAATTAAGCTCCAACTAGCGACAGCTGCGCCAGTCCAGGCGCCGCTCGTAACTTCGCGACTTCAGGAGGCCGAACGGAGGTCTTGCGGAGGGAGGTGACGGGCATGGATGCCCGTCAAGCGCTGGGGCCCAGGATGGGCCCTGCAGCGCGGTCCTCCCGGGAGCAAGGCCGGAGTGAGGGAACCCGGAGCGAAGCGGAGGGCCGGATGAATGGAGCGAGGCGGCTTTGGTTACTTTGGCCAAGACCAAAGTAACCCGCCGTAAGGGCGGAAAGGTGAATAAGCGTCAACATCGCAAATGAATGCGCATACAGCTCTCTAAACAATCAACAATCAATAACCGCACCAAAGCCTCACCCAGAAACCACCGGCTCACACCGCACTTCAGTCTTCACCGAATTGGCAATAAAACACTCTTCATGCGCCAGATGATGCAACCGCTCCAGTTGCTTAAAGTCAGGCCTCCGCTCCCCGGAAAATTCAACCAAAGGCCGCAAGGTGACCACGGTCATGGCCATCCGCCCAGCCCCATCAAGCGCCATTTCCCCCAGGGCATCATCAACATACCGCTCGACACAAAACCGCTGCTTGGCCGCCAACGACAGGAACCACAGCATATGGCAACTCGACAACGCCGCGACGAACGCCTCCTCCGGGTCCACCGCCGAGGCATCCGACATCGGCAAGGGCACCACATGGGGCGAGGACGAGCCCGGCACCTCCACCCCACCATCAAAACGCCACAAATGCCGCCTGCTGTAGCGGTTACCGAGAAAATCCTGCCCGTCACGATTCCAGGTCACTTGTGCGGTGTACTGCGCCATCCGATACCTCCTTGATCAAATAAACACATTGTTCAGCGCTTGCGCGCACAGATGCCAAAGGCCATGTCGCCTATATAGACGCCCCGGGACTGAAGCCGCTCGGCCTCCAGCCGCGCGTGCAGCGTATCGATCCCGACCTGCCTGGCCGTAGCCACGCCATGGCTGATGATCCGCGGCAGGCAGGCACGAATGATATCGGCCAGGGGATAGGCGCTGTCGGGCGTCTGCACCAGGCCTTCGGCCCGCAGGTCCTCGACCGCCAGCCCCGCCTCGCTGAACAGTCGATGCAGGTTGAAACCGATATGCAGATCAGCCCCCTCATGGGCCAGCATGCGTTGCAGCCACTGCTGGGCCTTGCGATGCAACGCAAAGGGTTCCAGGCTGGCCGGGGTCAGGCTGCTGTCGTGTTCCTGAAAGACCATCAGCCCACCTGGCAACAGATGCCGGGCCAGCAGACGCAAAGCCTTGACCGGCTCCGCCTGGTACATCAGCACCCGCCGCCCGACGATGGCATCGAACAACCCCAGGGACTCGGGCAGTGCCTGCAGGTCAGCCTGGACGAACTCAGGTATCGCCGCGCCCTTGGGTGTCTCACGAGAACGTGCAAGCTCCAGGGCATCAGCCGCCTGGTCAACGCCAACCACCGCGCCATCGCCGTCCACCAGGCGAGCCAGCAGCCAGCTCACATCACCGCTGCCACACCCGACGTCAAGCACGCGCATGCCCGGGCCGATACCGGCCTCGACCAGCAGGCGCGTGGTGAAATCCGCTTTCGCAAGTGCCATGCCATGCTCCTTCGCAGGTGCGCCAGTGTGCAGAGCAAAGCCCCCCGGACACAAGACTGGCCTATGCTGGTGTGGTGTTTCACAAATAACGACCATAACTCGCGACACTTTTTGCGCTCATGCGGCGTTGTCGCTACTCGCCGTAGCTGGGCTACGACTCGTCGCGACGACTTGCCTGAGCGCAAAAATCGCTCGCGATTTATTGGTCGTATTTGCAAACCATCACACCAGAACCACCCGCCCTTATCGGACCCGAGCATGCCCACCACCGATCCCCTGCTGGACAGCTGGCAGCACAACGCCCAGGCCTGGATCGAAGCCGTACGCTCCGGCACCATCGCCTCCCGCCGCGAGGTCACCGACCAGGCGATACTGTTGGCCGTGCTGGGCCGTCAGCCTGCGCGGGTGCTCGACCTGGGTTGCGGCGAGGGCTGGTTGCTGCGTGCCCTGGCGGCACGGGGCATCGACACGGTCGGCGTGGATGGCGATGCGACGCTGGTCGCCGCCGCGCACTCGGCGGGCTCGCCCCAAGTACACCTGGCCAGCTACCAGCAGCTGGCCGAAGGTGCGGTGGACATCGGCCATGGCTATGACCTGGTGTGCGCCAACTTCGCCCTGCTGCAACAGGACATCATCCCCCTGCTCTGCGCCATGCGGACCTTGCTGCTGCCCGACGGCACGCTGCTGATCCAGACCCTGCACCCGTGGACGGCGGCTGCCGGCCACTACCAGGACGGCTGGCGCGAGGAATCGTTTGCCGGATTCACCGGTGACTGGCGCCCCATGCCCTGGTACTTCCGCACCCTGGGCAGTTGGCTGAAGGCGCTGGAGCTGGCCGGGTTCGGCCTGCTGGAGTTACAGGAGCCGCAACATCCGCAGAGCCAGGTACCACAATCCCTGCTGCTGGCGGCACAGAGGCTGGACTGACGCCCCTGCGGCCACTCGTCGCAGCCTTTTCCTACTTGGCAAATCCTGCACAGGCCTTAAAATCCCGCCTCCTTTTCGCCCGTCGCCCCAGCCGGTGGCAACCGCCCGCAAAGACAGCGTCCGTGCCTCATCACATCGCGCATGTGCCACAGGCTCAACCGCCCCCGCCCGACCTGCCTGCATCAGGTCCGCGGTTGAATCTTGCCAAGGTCGCAGCCCGCCCAGGCCGTACTGCACGCCGCCACGACCCGGCCCGTGCAGCCGAAAAGGTGCATCTGAGCTCTTTTCAACCTTGAGGTAACTATGTCTGTGCGTTTGCTGGCGATGGCGCTGGCACCCCTGCTCGGCCTGTTCATCATTGCCCTGGGCAATGGCGTGCTGTCTTCCCTGACCACCCTGCGCCTGGGCGCCGCCGGCGAATCGGCGACCACCATCGGCGTGGTGTCCTCGGCCTACTTCATCGGCCTGACCCTGGGGGCGATCTTCAACGACCGCCTGATCCTGCGCATCGGCCATATCCGCGCCTACAGCAGCTTCGCCGCGCTGATCGGCGCGACCATCCTGCTGCAGGGCCTGTTCTACGACACCACCTGGTGGTTCGCCCTGCGCCTGATCAACGGCTGGGCCGCGGTCGGGGTGTTCCTGGTGATCGAGAGCTGGCTGCTGCTGGCCGGCGACGCCAAGATCCGCGGACGCCTGCTGGCGCTGTACATGATTGCCTTCTACGGCGCCGGGGTGATCGCCCAGGCCGGCCTGGGCGAGGTTACCGGCTGGGGCGACACCGCGCCGTTCATGGTCGCCGGCATGCTCGCCACGCTGTCGGTGCTGCCGATCGTGATCCTGCCACGGGTGTCGCCGCTGCTGGATCAGGTCGAGCCGCTCAAGCCACGGCAGTTGCTGGGCGTGGCACCGACCGGGCTGGTCGGCTGCTTCGGCTCGGGGGTCGCCATCGCCGGCATCTACGCCCTGCTGCCGCTGTACCTGCAGCGCATCGGCCTGGATGTGGGCAAGGTCGGCGACATGATGGCCTGGGTCATTCTTGGCGCCATGCTGCTGCAGTACCCGGTCGGGCGCTGGTCGGACCGCAAGGACCGCCAGGACGTGCTGATCGCCCTGGCCGCCCTGTGCACCGTGCTGTCGGTGCTGATCGTGCTGCTGCCGGCCGACACCGTGCTGCTGCCGGCGCTGCTGTTCCTGCTCGGCGGCGGCGTGTTCGCCCTGTATCCGGTGGCCGTCAGCAGCGCCGCCGACCGCGCCCCGGCCGATGCGCTGGTGCCGATGATCCAGGGGCTGCTGCTGATCAACTCGCTGGGCTCGGCCATGGCGCCGCTGGCCATTTCGCCGATGATGACCGCTTACGGCGAGGCTGGACTGTTCTGGGCCTTCGCGGTGATCAACCTGGCCATGGTCGGCTTCTTCCTCTGGCGTCGTGGCAAGCGCCCGGCACCGGAGCACCCGGCGCCGTTCGCGCCGACCGCGACCTTCTCGCCGACCGGCGCGGAACTGCGGGTGACCGAGGACCTGATGCACGCGGCCCAGGAGCACCCGACGCTGGAGGCAATGGACGCCACGCACGGCCAGCAGTCGCCGCGTCCCGACGCCCACTGAAAGCCCGCGCCAAGAACCGCCCGTCGCTTGACGGGCACCTTGGCGCCACCGTGGCAGCCCAACGATGACAGGTCATTCGACAGGAGATTCATCATGGTCAATCCACGCCCCCTCGCATTGATGCTGGCGCTGCTGCTCGGTGGCGGCGCCACCCTCAGCCTCGCCGCGACCGACATGAACGATGGCAACGGTCACAGCGGACAGGCCACGGACCAAGGCAAGACCGCCGGTGAAGACGGCAGCATCAACAACCCCGGTGGCAGCAAGGACAACGACAGCAGTGACACCGGCAGCGATTCCGATGCTGCCGACGGCGCTGCCGGAGGCTCCAACAGCACCGGTGAAGCCACAGGCTCCGGGGCCGGGGCGTCAGGTGGCAGTGCCGAGGATCAGGACAGCCGTTGACAAGGTGATGATAATTGGCGTCCGACTTGGATTTGCCGGGGCTGCTTTGCAGCCCTTTCGCGGCACAAGGCCGCTCCTACAGGCGACCGCATGATCCTGTAGGAGCGGCCTTGTGCCGCGAAAGGGTCGCAAAGCGACCCCAGCAATCCTGAGTTGGAGCGGTCATATGCAAAAATTGCAAAAACCTTGAAAGGACTTGCCCCGCGATATGCGTCAACGCCAGTAGCGAGGCTCATCCACCACCCGCTGGTGCTCGGCAAACAGCAACGGCAACTGCTCCTTGAGAAAGTCCAGCCAGGTACGCACCTTGGCATCCAGGTAATGCCGCGACGGATAGATCGCATAGATCTCGCGCTGGCGCAGCCGGTGCGGCGCCAGCAGCCGGCACAGGCGCCCCTCCTCCATGGCCTGGCTCGCCGAGTAGTACGGCAGCAGCCCCACGCCCATGCCCAGTTCGGTGGCCTTGAGCATGGCGTCGGCGACGTTGGTGAGGAAGGTGTCCTGGGGCACGATCACACAGTTGTCGGGATGGCCCTCGAACGACCAGTCCTCCTCGAACAGCGGGTCGACCGTGCGCAGGCAGACGTGGTCGTGCAAATCCTCAGGCCGCTCGGGCACGCCGTGGCGGGCCAGGTACTCCGGGGAGGCACAGAGGATGCTGTGGATGCTGCCCAGCGGGATGGCGATCAGTTGCGAGTCCGGCAGGCCCTGGCCGATGGTGATCACCACATCGTGCCCCTCGGCCAGCGGGTCGGGGTTGCGCTGCGACAGGGTCAGTTCCATCACCACTTCCGGGCAGGTGGCGTTGTAGCGTGCCACCAGCGGCATCATCAGCAACCCCAGGCCATGGGTGCAATGGAAACGCAGGTGGCCGCGAGGCGTGAGGTGGGCGCCACGGGCCTCGTCCACCGCCTCCTCGGTGAGCAGCATGATCTGCCGGGTGCGCTCGAGAAACCGCTCCCCCGCCTCGCTCATGCGCAGGCGCCGGGTGGTGCGGTGCAGCAGGCGGGTCTGCAACTGGTTCTCCAGCTCCGCGACGATCCGCGACACCTGCGCCGCAGAGATATCCAGGGCCTGGGCCGCCGCGGCGAAGCTGCCGCACTCCACTACCCGGGCGAAGGTTCGCATCGCATGCAGCATGTCCATGGGCAGGCAGCCTCATTCATACATGAAAGGCAGCAATCTATCACGTGATAGCCCATTTATTGTGAAACACAAATGAATGGATCATTAGCTATCCGCAATAAATGAGGAGCCTGTCATGAAACGTTCGATCGCCCTGCTTGCCCTGAGCGCCACCCTCGCCTCGTTTGGCGCACTGGCCGACACCACTGCCAGCACCTACGAATACGGCATGCCGCTGGACATCGCCAAGGTCATCTCGATCACCCCGGCCAGCAATGACGCCGACTGCCAGGTGGGCACCGCGCACATGGTCTACGTCGACCACCAGGGCCAGACCCGCGAAGTCGACTATCGCCAGATGGGCAACTGCTCGCAGCTGTAAGCCCTGGGAAAAATACCAGCCATCTTGCTGAAAGTGCATTTGCCCGCCCGCGACACCGCCGCATGATCTGCCGGGACAACAACAAGAACGTCCCGGACCATGAATACGATAGAAACCTCCACGGCCACGTCCGTGCGCGCCTGCGACGCCACCCATGCCCGCATCACCTGGCGGCTGATGCCGCTGCTGCTGGTGTGCTACCTGTTCGCCCATCTGGATCGCATCAACATCGGCTTCGCCAAGATGCAGATGAGCGCCGACCTGGGCTTTTCCGACACGGTCTACGGCCTGGGCGCCGGCCTGTTCTTCATCGCCTACGCGCTGTTCGGCGTGCCCAGCAACCTGGCGCTGGAGCGGATCGGGCCGCGCCGCTGGATCGCCACCCTGATGGTGGTCTGGGGCCTGTTGTCCACCGGCATGATGTGGGTGCAGGACGCCGCCGGTTTCTATGCCCTGCGGTTTCTTTTGGGGGTGGCTGAAGCGGGTTTCTTCCCCGGCATCCTCGTGGTGCTCAACCGCTGGTACCCGGCCCGGCGCCGCGCCCAGGTCACCGCGCTGTTCGCCATTGCCGTGCCCTTGGCCGGCGTGGTCGGCGGGCCGTTGTCCGGCGGCATTCTCCAGGCCTTCCACGACCAGGGCGGCCTGCGCGGTTGGCAATGGATGTTCCTGATCGAGGGCCTGCCAGTGGTGCTGCTCGGACTGGTGGTGCTCAAGTGCCTGCCGGACAGCTTCGAGCAGGTCGCCTGGCTCGACGCCGGGCAGAAGCGGGCGCTGCGCGAGGAGATGGCCGGCGAGGAGCGGCACAAGCCGATCAGCTCGCTGCGCGGCCTGCTCGGCGACCCGCAGGTCTGGCTGCTGGTGGCGGTGTATTGCGCGGTGATGCTGGCGGTCAACACCCTGGCTTTCTGGATGCCCAGTCTGATCCACGGCGCCGGTATCGGCAGCGATGGCCAGGTCGGCCTGCTCAGCGCCATCCCCTATCTGGCCGGATGCCTGTTCATGCTCGGTTGCGGGCGCTCCTCGGATCGCCAGCGCGAACGCCGCTGGCACCTGTGCGTGCCGCTGCTGATGGCCGCCGCCGGCATCGCCCTGGCCGGGTCGGCGCCGGGCAATGCCTTGCTGGTAATGACCGGGCTGGTGATCGCCGGCATGGGCGCCAGCGCCGCGCTGCCGATGTTCTGGCAACTGCCGCCGGCGTTCCTGGCAAGTGACACCCAGGCCGCCGGTATCGCCATGATCAGCTCGTTCGGCAGCATTGCCTCGTTCGCCGCGCCCTACCTGATCGGCTGGATGCGCGACAGCACCGCCAACCCTGGCCTGGCCCTGCAGGTGCTGGCCGTGGCCATCGTCTTCGGTGGCATGTTGGTGCTGAAGGTGCCGGCCAGCGTGGTCAACCCGAAATGAATGGGCTCAGGCCTGATGCCAGTCAGTAAAGCCAATTGGGGTCGCTCCGCGCCCCTTCGCGGGTAAAGCCGCTCCCACAAGTACAGCGCTCTATTCAGCGTTTGCGCGATCCTGTGGGAGCGGGTTTACCCGCGAAGGGTTGCAAAGCAGCCCCAATAACTACGATGAAGCACTAACTGACTGGCATTAGGCTCAGGCCAGCAATTCGCGGATCCAGCCGGCCTGGCGGGTGATGTCGCGCACCTTGTCCTCGGGCACCGGCTGGCGTGCCCGGGCGAAGTTGTCCAGGCTCTGCTGCTTCTGGCGCAGCATGCGCTGCCACTTGAACAGGAAAGCCGGGCTGCGTGCCTGCATCAGCAGCGGGCCGAAGTACAGCTGCTCGGCCGTATAGGCGACCGCCTCGGCACGTTCGGCGACGATGATTTCGTAGTCGAAGCGGTTTTCCCGCAGCACTTCCTCGCCGACGATCCGGTAGCCGTTGTCCATCAGCCACTGGCGCAACGCCGGCTCGCCGCCGTTGGGTTGCAGGACCAGGCGCTCGTGCCCGCCCAGATGCTGCTTGCCAGCCTCGAGAATGTCGCGAATGGTCTCGCCGCCCATGCCGCAGATACTGATCGCGGTGACGCCATCGCCCGGCTCGATCGCCGCAAGGCCACTCGCATGACGCACGGTGATGCGATCCTCCAGGCCGTTCTCGCGCACCGTGCGCCGTGCGGCCTCGTAGGGCGTGAGCGCCACCTCGCCGGCCACCGCTGCGGCAATCGCACCGCGGCGCACCAGCGCCACTGGCAGGTAGCCATGGTCCGAGCCGATATCGGCCAACCGCGCCCCGGTCGGCACATGGGCGGCCACGCGCTCCAGACGCATGGACAATGTGTGTTCGTTCAACGCAAGCCTCTTCTGACAACCTAGGCCCGGCGCCTGTGGCCGGGTCGGGGCGCGATTCTGACCGCCCGCGCCGCGCATTTCAAATGCCCGCGACCGGCCGCCACGCCTCGACCTGCTTGACCCGCTCGCGTAGGCTTGGCGGTTTCCTTCCGTTGCAAGGCGAAACCCCATGGCTAACAGCGACATCATCTACACCCCCGACCCGGACGCCGACTCGATCTCCTCGGACGTTGCCGAGTACAACGGCGTCCTGGTCAGCACCCAGATCCCCGTGCAGGCCGACGGCAGCCTCGAACTGGGCGACATCACCACCCAATGCGAATGTACCTTGCAGGCGCTCAAGGTCGCCCTGGAACGGGCCGGCAGTTCGATGGACCGGGTGCTGCACCTGACCATCTACCTGACCGACATGGCCGACCGGGCGGCGTTCAACGAGGTGTACCAGCGGTTCTTCAAAAAGCCGTGGCCAGTGCGCGCGGCGGTGGGCGTGGCTTCGCTGGCGGTCGAGGGGATGCGTGTGGAAGTGACGGCGATGGCGGCAAAAGGCTGATTGGTCGCTCAAGGGCCGCACCTATAATGCGGCCCTTTTAGGATTCACTACCCGGTATGTTCTGGAAACTTCCGTATGACGTCTGCTCACTCATACTGCGCACTAGTGTATTGGTTTGAGTTGCTACCCACTCAGCTGCACGTTGCGAGGCTTGTTCAGTGCGAGATACTGTAACGACCTCCACTAGACTGTCATCCATACCTTCGAAGCTCCTCATTAAGAACTCCAACTTCTTGTCAATTTCAGCGCCATTATTACCGATTATTCGGTCGTGTGCTTTGGAACCAATAGTCAAAACTGTCACTGCACCTCCCGCAGCAACATCAGTGTACTTCGCCCCAGACCAACTAGCCGGCACAGTGTAGAAATATGCAGCCGCCGCCACGCCTCCAATCGCCGCCATACTGCTTGATACGGCGCCCTTAATGCGGTCACTTTTTTCCCAAGGAAGGACTTTTGGCCCTGCCGGAACTCCATTTTCCGTTAATATCCTCTGAAGCGCCTCGACCCTACTTAACTTTGATGCCATTTCAATATGATTAAAGAACTTCTCTGCCCCCCATCCACCTAAGGCCACGGCTGAAATCGCAAAGCCCAACCGGGTCTCATCCTTACCGTTTTGATCATAAAAATTTACAGGATCCCCATGGCAATAGGCATAGGCATTAATACCTCCCATACCAAAAGGACTCAACCGATCAGGTGAGTTGAACCGCATCACGAACGGGCTGAAGGTCCGATGCCCATTCCCCAAATGATAATGACCCGTCAACTGATCACGAGCCTGGCCGCAATAAGCCAACACGGCTCCCCGCTTGTCGGAATGTCCTCCATAGGGCGTATAGGCCCTGGCCGGACCGGAGCCACCCAATACCGATCGCTGCTGATCGACCATGGCCAACGAACATGTGGATGTCATGGCAATACCTTTTGCCAGGAAATGGTGGCCATGAGGCTATCACCGTTACCTGGCCCGCAAAACTGGCAAAAATGTCAGTCGCCACCTCTTCTCCAAGGGTTAACAAGCTCCTGACCGTCGTTCCGGGCAAGTTCATCGGTTATGGGATGCCCCCGCCCCGATTCACCGCTACAATGCCCGCCTTACCGTGACAGCCCGAACCTATAACGACATGTCCCTTCCAAAGCACCACCTGGAACTGCTCAGCCCTGCCCGTGACGTGAGCATCGCCCGCGAGGCGATCCTGCATGGCGCCGACGCCATCTACATCGGCGGCCCGAGCTTCGGCGCGCGCCACAACGCCTGCAACGAAGTCAGCGATATCGCCGAACTGGTAGAGTTCGCCCGGCACTATCATGCCCGCGTCTTCACCACCATCAACACCATCCTCCACGACAACGAGCTGGAGCCTGCCCGCAAGCTGATCCACCAGCTGTACGACGCCGGTGTCGATGCGCTGATCGTGCAGGATCTGGGGGTGATGGAACTGGATATCCCGCCGATCGAGTTGCACGCCAGCACCCAGACCGACATCCGTACCCTGGAGCGGGCCAAGTTCCTTGACCAGGCCGGGTTCTCCCAGCTGGTGCTGGCCCGCGAGCTGAACCTGCAGCAGATCCGCAGCATTGCCGCCGAGACCGACGCGGCCATCGAGTTCTTCATCCATGGTGCGCTGTGCGTGGCCTTCTCCGGCCAGTGCAACATCTCCCACGCCCAGACCGGTCGCAGCGCCAACCGTGGCGACTGCTCCCAGGCCTGCCGCCTGCCCTACACCCTCAAGGACGACCAGGGCCGCGTGGTGGCCTTCGAGAAGCACCTGCTGTCGATGAAGGACAACAACCAGACCGCCAACCTGCGCGACCTGGTCGATGCCGGCGTGCGCTCGTTCAAGATCGAGGGTCGCTACAAGGACGTGGGCTATGTGAAGAACATCACCGCCCACTACCGCAAGGAACTCGACGCCATCCTCGAGGACCGTCCTGAACTGGCCCGCGCCTCGAGCGGGCGTACCGAGCACTTCTTCGTGCCGGACCCGGACAAGACCTTCCACCGTGGCAGCACCGACTACTTCGTCAGTGATCGCAAGATCGACATCGGCGCCTTTGACTCGCCGACCTTCACCGGCCTGCCGGTGGGCGTGGTGGAGAAAGTCGGCAAACGCGACCTGCTGGTGGCCACCGATGTCCCGCTGACCAACGGCGACGGCCTCAACGTGCTGGTCAAGCGCGAGGTCGTGGGTTTCCGCGCCAACATCGCCGAGCTGAAAAGCGAATCCGAGGAAGACGGCCAGAAACGCTACCGCTACCGCGTCGAGCCCAACGAGATGCCCGAGGGCCTGTACAAGCTGCGCCCCAACCACCCGCTGTCGCGCAACCTCGACCACAACTGGCAGCAGGCGCTGCAGCGCACCTCCGCCGAGCGTCGGGTCGGTGTCGAGTGGCATGCGGTACTGCGCGAACAGCGCCTGATGCTCACCCTCAGCAGTGAAGAGGGTGTCAGTGTGCAAGTGGCCCTCGACGGGCCGTTCGGTGCCGCCAACAAGCCACAGCAGGCCCTGGACCAACTGCACGACCTGCTTGGTCAGCTGGGGACCACGATGTACCACGCCACGGCCATCGAGCTCGATGCACCACAGGCTTACTTCATCCCCAACTCGCAGCTCAAGGCCCTGCGCCGCGAAGCCATCGAGGCGCTGACCGCAGCACGGATCCAGGCGCACCCACGGGGCGGACGCAAGGCCGAGACCACGCCACCGCCGGTGTACCCCGAGTCGCACCTGTCGTTCCTGGCCAACGTCTACAACCAGAAGGCCCGCGACTTCTACCACCGCCACGGCGTGCAGCTGATCGACGCCGCCTACGAGGCCCATGAGGAGCACGGCGAAGTGCCGGTGATGATCACCAAGCACTGCCTGCGCTTCTCCTTCAACCTGTGCCCCAAGCAGGCCAAGGGCGTAACCGGCGTGCGCACCAAGGTGGCGCCGATGCAGCTGATCCAGGGCGATGAAGTGCTGACCCTGAAGTTCGACTGCAAGCCTTGCGAGATGCACGTGATCGGCAAGATGAAGAGCCACATCATCGACCTGCCGACCCCGGGCAGCGCGGTGGCCCAGGTAGTCGGGCACATCAGCCCGGAAGACCTGCTCAAGACCATCCCGCGCGCGCCGCACTGAAAGACGACCCGCCGTCGCTGCGCAGGATTTCACCGGCGGCGGGTCTAGACTGAACAGGGGGCTGCCACACGTGGAGGTGTGAGATGAGCCAGTTCAAGCGATTGTTGGTCATGCTCGGCCCGCAGATGCGCCATACGCCTGCCCTGCAGCGCGCCGCGGCGCTGGCCGAATCCAGCGGGGCCCTGCTGGACCTCAATGTCTTCGTCGACGATGTCGACACTTTCGGCCTGATGAGCGACAGCCGCGAGCGCGAACGCCTGCTCGAGGACAACCGCCAGTGGCTGGCCGACGAGGCCGAGCGACTGCGCAACGCCGGCCTGGATGTCTCCACCGAACTGCTGCTGACCCGCGATCCATTGAGCAGCGTGCTGGAGCAGATCGAGCGCCTGGGCTGCGACCTGCTGGTCAAGGACGTGCAGCACGAACCCATCCTCAAGCGCCTGCTGGTCACCCCTTTGGACTGGCAACTGCTCAAGGACAGCCCGGTGGCGGTGCACCTGGTCAGCGACATCCGCCTGCCCCTGCCCCGACAGATCGCCGCAGCGGTCGACCTCAACAGCCATGGCAGCGGCGAGCATCTGGACGACCAGGTGATCCGCAGCGCCCACGCCCTGGCCCTGCAGTGCAATGCCGAGCTGCACCTGTTGCACGTGTGTGATGCGACCAGGACCCATATCGCCGACTTCGGCGCCGGCACCGTGACCATGCCCGGGTTCGACACCAGCGTGCGCACGGCCCAGCGCACGGCATTCAACCGCTTGGGCGACCACTACCAGATTGACCTGGAGCGTCGTCACTTCCTCGAAGGCCCGGCGGTCAAGGCGATCACCCAGTACATCGCCGCCCACCGGGTGGATGTGATCGTCATGGGCAACCACCGGCACGATGCCTTGCAGGCGTTTCTCGGCGGCACCACGGCGCATGTGCTGGAGCACCCGCTGTGCAATGTGCTGGCGATCAAGGCGGTGCGTTGAGGCAGCATCGCGGGGCAAGCCCGCTCCCACGCTGCGGGAGCGGGTTTGTTCGGTTCAGAACCCTTTGCTATAGAACAGCGAGTACGACTCGATCCCATCGTTAGGCTGCTTCAGCCCAGCGTTGGAATAGTGCATCGCACGGATGCCAACCTTCTGCTCCGCCGGCAGTTTCAGGCCAAAACCGATCCGGTCCTCGAAGTTCACCGACGAGCCCAGGCGCTGGTCGCCCACGTCGGTCTTGGAGAATGCCGCCAGGCCGATACCGGCCTCGATGAACGGGGTGTAAGTGAAACCACTGAACTCATAGACGAACACCGGGCTGAACGACAGCGAGTGAGCGCCGCTGGCCTCGCCGCCTTCCCAGTAGGTGTAGGCCGCGTCCCAGTAACCGGTCAGGTGGCCGGTGCTGCTTTCCAGCCATTTCTTGTCCCAGTCGAACGACATCCCGATACGGTAGGTCATGTCGCCCTGGCCAGTGGCGCCGACGGCACCGGACACCTGGGCGGCCTGGGCCAGGTTGGCGCCGGCGAATGCCAGCACAGCGGCAGCCAACGTAGTGGCGAGACGGGTCTTCATCAAATGACTTCTCCTGATGGTCTTCACGGGCAGGCGCGCGACCTGGCGCGTGCCTGCGGGCAAGTGGGGGCTGCGCCCCTCGTTGTGCACCAGCGCCCCGGCACATCCAACCGGGTTACAAGTGGTAATACTTCCTCGATTATTGTCCGAATGCTCTGAAAGTGAAAAGTGATTTGCCACTATTGGCTAAGGACACTGCGTTCCATTCAAGGGTTCATTCGTCTTGGTGTTCGCCGCGAAGGCTCCTGCGCCTATGAGATCGAGCGCCGCCCGCGCGGCGCATCGCGGCACAAGGCCGCTCCTACATCTGTTTCGGGCCAGTGAGTCCTGTAAGGGTACCGCTGCCCGCTTTGGCGCATGTCTTGAGCCATGTGGAGCGGCGGTAGCGACCACGCTGAAACCGCGTCGTACCAACAGAGCGGACCAGGTAATGGCACAGGAGAAATGGGCCCGAAACAAATGTGGGAGCAACTGTCTTGCTCAATTTTTAGAATCTGGCGCGATCCCTGTGGGAGCGGGTTTACCCGCGAAGCAGGCGACGCGGTGCCTGGCACCGGCTGCGCCGGTGTTCGCGGCTGAAGCCGCTCCCACAGCGACCGCGCGGCCCTCAAGCCACGCGCTATGCCTGTGTGAGCGGCCTTGTGCCGCGCGGGCGGCGCTCGATCTCACAGGCGCTGCCAGCCTGACGGCGGACACGTGGTAGCCCTCAATCGGTCTATCGCCTGGCGCCCAAAAGACCTTGAAAGGGCTGGCCCTCAGCGCCAGTTCAGATCAACCCGCGCCGGCGCCTTGCCATCCACCGTCACCTGCTGTTGCACGGTACGGCCATCGGCATTGCCGATCACCCGGTAGTGCCCCGCAGGCAACTGCACGAAGATCAGCGGCCCGACGTCCTGCAGCGCCAGCACCGATTGCCCCTGGGCCGACTGGATATCCAGCGCGGCACCGCTCTGGAACTTGCCGTCCGGGCCGGTCGAGAGGGTGATGTGCAAGTCATAGCCGGGCGTGCGGCGCAGGGCATTGGCCTCGTCCTGGCCGATGCCGCCCTGCAGGTAACGGATGCCGTTCTGTTCCTGGGGCTGCAGCTGCACGCCTTGCGAATCGATGGGCGCGTTCAGGTCGGCGGCCGCCGCCAATGTCCAGGGCATGGCCAAGGCCAGCAACAGCGCCGCGCACAGGCCGTAATGATGGGTACACATGGTGCATTCCTCCCGCTTGGGGGATGGTCTACACAATTTGGAGGATTTTCCGAGGCTGGGGTTCGCATCCCGGCGCACCGTTAGTCCGTCAGGGCGTAGGCAGCTCTCGACGCTCTTCCAGCAGCTTGATGAACATGCTCAGGCTGCGCGACACCGTGCCCCGCCGCCACACCAGCCAGGTCTTCAGGTAGCGGAAGTCCTCGGCCATCGGCCAGGCACTGACCGTGCTGCACCCCGGCATGTTGTCGAGCATGCTGCGCGGCATCATCGCCAGGCCCGCGCCGGCACTGACGCAGGCCAGCATGCCGTGGTACGACTCCATCTCGTGAATCTTGCCCGGCACCGCCTGGTCATGGACGAACCAGCTCTCGAAATGGTGGCGGTACGAGCAGTTGGCACGAAACGCGTAGATGCTCGAACCGTTCACATCACGGGCACGGGTGACCGGTGGGTGGTTGAGCGGCGCGATGACCATCATCTCTTCTTCGAACACCGGCATGCCCTCGAGCGTCGGGTGCAGCACCGGGCCATCGACGAAGGCCGCCACCAGGCGCCCGGACAGCACGCCTTCGAGCATGGTCCCCGACGGGCCGGTGGAGAGGTCCAGGTCAACCTTGGGGTAGCGCTGGTTGTACGCCGCCAGCAAGGCCGGGATGCGTACCGCCGCCGTGCTTTCCAGCGAACCCAGGGCGAAGGTGCCCTGGGGATCCTCGCCCGCCACGGTCAGCCGCGCCTCATGCACCAGGTCAAGGATGCGCCGGGTGTACTCGAGGAAATTCCAGCCGGCCGGCGACAGGCGCAGGCGGCTTTTCTCGCGGATGAACAGCTCGACGCCCAGGTCCTCCTCCAGCTGCTTGATGCGGGTGGTCAGGTTCGACGGCACCCGATGGATCTGCTGGGCGGCGGCGCTGATGCTGCCGTGCTCGGCCACGGCCTTGAACATCTCGAGTTGCACCAGGTCCACGGTCATTCTCCAAACGTGAATGTTTCGCTCATTATTATTCAGTTTTCATTAAAGCACGCTACCCCTAGTCTGGGCTCACCCGATCAAAACAATGAGAGTCCTGCCATGAGCGAGATCAGCAGCCTGACCCACGCCATTTCCGTCGACCCCTACAGCGGCGAACGGATCGGCCACTACGCCTTCGACACCGACGCCGCACTGGACGCGGCGCTGCAACGCGCCAAGGCGGGCTACAACCAGTGGCGCAAAGTGTCGCTGGGGCAGCGCAGCGAGTATCTGGTCGCGCTCGGGCAAGCCCTGCAGGTCAACGCCGAGGCCTTCGCCCAGATGATCGCCCGCGAGATCGGCAAACCGATCAGCCAGGCCCGCGGCGAAGTCAACAAGTGTGTCGGCCTGTGCCAGTGGTACGCCGAACACGGCCCGGCCATGCTGGCGCCGGAGCCGACCCAGGTCGAAAAGGCCCGCATCGAATACCGCCCGCTGGGCCCGATCCTCGCCGTGATGCCGTGGAACTTCCCGGTCTGGCAGGTGCTGCGCGGCGCGGTACCGGCGCTGCTGGCGGGCAACACCTACGTGCTCAAGCACGCGCCCAACGTGATGGGCAGCGCCTATCTGCTGGCCGACCTGTTCAAGCGCGCCGGCCTGCCTGAAGGCGTGTTCGAGGTGCTCAACGTCACCCCCGAAGGCGTCACCCGCGCCATCAACGATCCGCGCATCGCCGCCATCACTCTTACCGGCAGCGTGCGCGCCGGCATGGCCATCGGCGCGCAGGCCGGCGCCGCACTGAAGAAGTGCGTGCTCGAACTGGGCGGTTCCGACCCGTTCATCGTGCTGGCCGACGCCGACCTCGATGCCGCGGTCAAGGCCGCCGTGATCGGCCGTTACCAGAACACCGGGCAGGTCTGCGCCGCCGCCAAGCGCCTGATCGTCGAGCAAAGCATCGTCGAAGCGTTCACCGAGAAGTTCGTCGCGGCCACCCGCGCGCTGACCATCGGCAACCCACTGGACGACGCCACCTACATCGGCCCGATGGCCCGCTACGACCTGCGCGACGAACTCGACGGCCAGGTCCAGGCAACCCTGGCCGAGGGCGCCACCCTGCTGCTGGGCGGCAGCAAGATCGAAGGCGTGGGCAACTTCTACGCGCCTACCGTGTTCGCCAACGTCACCCCGGACATGACCGCCTTCAAGCAAGAGCTGTTCGGCCCGGTGGCGGCGATCATCAGCGCCCGCGATGCAGACCACGCGGTGGAGCTGGCCAACGACAGTGAATTCGGCCTGGCCGCAACGATCTACACCGCTGACTATGCCTTGGCCGAGCGCATGACCGCGACTTTGGACACCGGTGGCGTGTTCATCAACGGCTACTGCGCCTCTGACCCTCGCGTGGCGTTCGGCGGTGTGAAGAAGAGCGGGTTCGGCCGTGAGCTGTCGCACTTCGGCGTGCGCGAGTTCACCAACGCCCAGACGGTGTGGCTGGACCGCAACTGACCCTCTGCCTCAAACCCTGCGCGATCCCTGTGTAGGAGCGGCCTTGTGCCGCGAACGGGGCGCGTAGCGCCCCCAGGGCCTGCGCCACAAGACAGATCGCCGGGGCCGCTCTGCGGCCCGTTCGCGGCACAAGGCCGCTCCTACACAGGAAGTTCGGCAACTGCCGGAAACCGCCCAAGCAGACCTTTCGTAATCAGTTTCCCCGACCACGCCTGAGCGTCTCGCTCGGCAGTTCGCGGAACAGCTGGCGGTAGCTTTCGGAAAACCGCCCCAGATGCCAGAACGACCAGCGCATAGCCACCTCGGCCACGGTCGCGTCGCCTGCCAGCAAGTCGCGCCGCGCGCCGTTCAGCCGCCGCAGGCGCAACCAGTGTGCCGGCGGCAGGTTGGTGAAGCCCTTGAAGGCTTGCTGCAACTGACGCACGGAAACCCCGGCGACCTTGGCCAGCTCCACCAGGTTGAGGGTCTCGTCGGGGCAGTCGGCGGCCCATTCGCTGACCCGGCGCATGATCGCCCGCTCCTCGTCGCGCCGTCCGAGCGCCTCGCCCTGCAGACGCTGCCCAGCGTTGTCGAGGATGAACAGGCAGTCCTCCAGCAACTGCTCGGCCAGCGCCCTGCCCTCCAGCGGGCAATCGGCCTGGCCCAGCCGGGTCAGGGTGGCGCTCAGCCAGTTGCCGAACAGGGCATTCTGCTGGCAGGTCAGCGGCACCATGAACAGGCCGCGCAGACGCTCCAGGTCAAGGCCATGGCTGGCCAGGAACGGCTGCTCGAACACCACCGCCACTTCCTGGTAGTTCTCCGGGGTGATCCAGATGTTGCGGCTGTCTTCGTTGAGCAGGTAGAGGCTGTTCTCGCTACGGTCGAAGCAGAACGCCAGGGCACCGCTGGGGGCGCGGAAGAACTGCTCGACCCGGGTGTTCAGGCGCTCCTCGTACACCTCGACGCCGTCGAGCCCCAGCCAGCGCAGCTGGCCGTTGAAATGCCCGGGGGACATCTGCCGGTACTGCTGCTGCCATCCAGGGGTGGCGCGGGTCTGTTCGGTCACGTCGGTGGTGCGGATGTCCTGGACCTGCAAGGCGGTTGGCGTTGTCACGCGCTGTCCTAGTTGCACTCTTTTGGTGCATTGATAGCTGAAGAAAGTGGATAGATCACCCCGGGGGGCAGCGACCAAGATAGTCCTCAGCGTCACCTGTGGGAAGTGCCCTGCGGCGATGAACGCCTTGCGTCCCACCACAACTACCCAACCAAGAGGTTTGTATGAACGCCCCCTTCGATCAGCTGTCCACCTGGCTGAAAGAACACCGGATCACCGAAGTCGAATGCGTGATCAGCGACCTGACCGGCATCGCCCGCGGCAAGATCGCCCCGACCGCCAAGTTCCTCCACGAGCGCGGCATGCGCCTGCCCGAGAGCGTGCTGCTGCAGACCGTCACCGGCGACTACGTCGATGACGACATCTACTACAGCCTGCTCGACGCCGCCGACATCGACATGGTCTGCCGCCCCGACCCCACGGCGGTGTACCAGATCCCCTGGGCCATCGAACCGACCGCGATCGTCATCCACGATACCTTCGACAAGCAGGGCAACCCCATCGAGCTGTCGCCGCGCAACGTGCTGAAGAAGGTCCTGAAACTCTACGCCGACAAGGGCTGGCAACCGATCGTCGCGCCGGAGATGGAGTTCTACCTCACCCAGCGCTGCGAAGACCCGGACCTGCCGTTGCAGGTGCCGCTGGGCCGCTCTGGGCGCGCCGAGAGTGGCCGCCAGTCGTTCTCCATCGACGCCGCCAACGAATTCGACCCGCTGTTCGAGGACGTCTACGACTGGTGCGAGATCCAGGGCCTGGACCTGGATACGCTGATCCACGAGGACGGCCCGGCGCAGATGGAGATCAACTTCCGTCATGGCGACGCCCTGGACCTGGCCGACCAGATCACCGTGTTCAAGCGCACGATGCGCGAGGCGGCGCTCAAGCACAACGTCACCGCCACCTTCATGGCCAAGCCGATCACCGACGAACCGGGCAGCGCCATGCACCTGCACCAGAGCGTGGTCGACATCGCCACCGGCAAGCCGATCTTCGCCAATGACGACGGCAGCATGAGCGAACTGTTCCTGCACCATATCGGCGGCCTGCAGAAGTACATCCCCAAGCTGCTGCCGATGTTCGCGCCGAACGTCAACTCGTTCCGCCGCTTCCTGCCCGACACCTCGGCGCCGGTGAACGTCGAATGGGGCGAGGAGAACCGCACCGCCGGGCTGCGCGTGCCAACGTCCAGCCCCGAAGCGATGCGCGTGGAGAACCGCCTGCCGGGTGCCGACGCCAACCCCTACCTGGCCATCGCCGCGAGCCTGTTGTGCGGTTACATCGGCATGGTCGAAAAACTGGAGCCCAGCGCCCCGGTGCAGGGCCGCGCCTACGAGCGACGCAACCTGCGCCTGCCGATCACCATCGAGGACGCACTGCAGCACATGGAAGACTGCGAGAAGGTCCAGCAGTACCTGGGGCAGCAGTTCGTCCAGGGCTACGTCGCGGTCAAGCGCGCCGAGCATGAGAACTTCAAGCGGGTGATCAGCTCGTGGGAGCGGGAGTTCCTGCTGCTGAGCGTTTAAGCCCCCTCGGGGGCGCTTTGCGCCCCTTTCGCGGCACAAGGCCGCTCCTACAGGGGCTGCGCGCGTTCAGTAGGAGCGGCCTTGTACCGCGAATGGGCTGCGCAGCAGCCCCTACACCACCGAATTCGAAGAACAAGACCAACGAGGTGTCGACATGCGTCATCCGCAAGCTTTGATCCCCGCAACCTTCGCCCTGCTGTTCGGCGCCGCCGTCCAGGCCCAGCCGACGGTCAGCGTGTACAACTGGACCGACTACATCGGTGACACCACCCTGGCTGATTTCCAGGCCAGCAGCGGGATCAAGGTGGTCTATGACGTGTTCGACTCCAACGAGACCCTGGAGGGCAAGCTGCTGGCCGGGCGCACCGGCTACGACGTGGTCGTGCCCTCCAACCATTTCCTCGCGCGCCAGGCCCAGGCCGGCGCGTTCCTGCCGCTGGACCGCAGCAAGCTGCCGAACTGGCAGCACCTGGACCCGCAACTGCTCAAGCAGCTGGAGCAGAACGATCCGGGCAACCAGTACGCCGTGCCGTACCTCTGGGGCACCAACGGCATCGGTTACAACGTCGACAAGGTCAAGGCGGTGCTGGGCATCGACCGGATTGACTCCTGGGCGGTGCTGTTCGAAGCCGAGAACCTGAAGAAGCTCAAGCAATGCGGCGTGGCGTTCATGGACTCGCCGGACGAACTGTTCCCGGCCATGCTCAACTACCTGGGCATGAACCCGCGCAGCGAGAAGGCCGACGACTACCGCAAGGCCGAGGCCCGCCTGCTGGAACTGCGCCCGTACATCACCTACTTCCACTCCTCCAAGTACGTCTCGGACCTGGCCAACGGCGACGTCTGCATTGCTTTCGGCTATTCCGGCGACGTGCTGCAGGCCGCCCACCGCGCCGAGGAGGCCGGCAATGGCGTCAAGGTCGCCTACAGCATTCCCAAGGAAGGCAGCAACCTGTGGTTCGACCTGCTGGCCATCCCCAAGGACGCCAAGAACCCCGAGCAGGCCCTGGCCTTCATCAACTACCTGCTCGACCCCAAGGTGATCGCCAAGGTCAGCGCCACGGTCGGCTACGCCAACGCCAACCCGGATGCCAAGGCCGACATGGACCCGGCGCTGGTGAACAACCCCGAGATCTACCCGCCCCAGGACGTGCTGGACAACCTGTATGTCTCGACCATGCAGAGCCCCGGGATCCTGCGGCAGATGACCCGCTCCTGGAGCAAGATCAAGTCCAACCGCTGAGCCGAGCCCGCCCATGCCACAGATGAACGAACACACCGCCTCCTACTACGCCGCCTCGGCGCGCCTGGCGGCCACCTACCCTGCGCTCGACCAGGACCTGCAGGCCGATGTCTGCGTGGTCGGCGGCGGCCTGACCGGGGTCAACGCCGCCCTCGAACTGGCTGAGCGCGGCCTCTCGGTGATCCTGCTGGAAGCCCGCCGCATCGGCTGGGGCGCCAGCGGGCGCAACGGCGGCCAGCTGATCCGCGGCATCGGCCATGACGTGTCCGGTTTCGCCCGTCACGTCGGCCAGGACGGCGTGCGCTACCTCAAGCAGGCCGGCATCGATTCGGTGGCGCTGGTGGCCCGGCGCATCGAACAGTACGGTATCGAATGCGACCTGCGCTGGGGCTTCTGCGAGCTGGCCAACACCCCCGCCCAGTTCGCCGCCTTCGAAGACGAGCAGCGCGACCTGGCCGAGCTGGGCTATCGCCACGAGACCCGCCTGGTCAACCCCGAACGCATGCGCGAGATCGTCGCCAGCGACCTGTACGCCGGCGGCCTGGTGGACATGGGCTCGGGCCACCTGCACCCGCTCGACCTGGTCCAGGGGGAGGCGCGCGCCG